>NZ_JBQIKP010000033.1:0-54213 GCF_056796775.1 Schaedlerella sp. | reverse complement strand
TTCACATACAACATTTATTTACAAGGAAAAATCCGATAACCCCAGTATTTATAAGGATTATCGGATTTTTTTAGTTCACAAGTGTCGAAAACGGGATTATAACCTATTTGCAGAAAAAATACAACTACTATCCTCAGAAATTCTTACAGGAATCCTGAGGATCCATGGTTAAAAAATCAATTTTTTCCAAAAATCCAGTTTGCGGACGCGAACCGTTCCTGCTCCCCCGCAATCGCCTTCTGGTCGAGCTCCTGCATTTCCATCCGTACTGCCCTCAGCCCATATATTTCTTCACATGCCTCCAGTACGTTTCTTTTCAGGCTACCTGTGGTCAGCTCCGGAACCAGGTCTTTCAGATTCATCACCCGCGCCCGAACCGAATCAATGCCTTTTAATCTCAGCTTCTCTTCAGATACCGTCAGGTAGCGGGACAATCGATCCAGATCCACACAGACCATCAGCGTCCCATGGTGATAACAGGAATCCCCGCATTCATAATACGCATGTCCGGAAAACTTTTTCCCTTCGGCAAGGATATCATTCCGTCCGGACTTGGAGGCATGGACGCCAAGCCGCTCCGACGCATTCAGAATCACCCGGGTCTGACGCTCCACATCATAATCCTCTCTTTTCATCAGAAACGTGAAGTTCAGATTTCCCAGATCCTGATAGACCGCGCCGCCCCCCGACAATCTGCGGGCCAGGCAGACATCCTCTTCCTCCAGCAGCTCAACCCGGCATTCCTTCCATACGTTCTGGTTTCTGCCCACCACTACGGTACACCGGTTCCTCCACAGGTACAGGATGCACTCCCCCTTCCGGCAGTGAAGGAGCAGATACTTCTCCAATGCCAGATTGTAATAGGGCGATATATCCCCGCTCTCAATATAAGTCAGCTTTTCCACCATACCGGCCTCCCGATCCGCGTCCCTTATCCCGGGACAAAAAACTCACACTTTTTTCCCATGCAGCCCTTATTTCCCGGGTAGAATGTACAGTCCAGCATGGCAGCAGGAAGCCGGCAGCCCATATACCGGTTCATTCCCTGTACCGCCTCGTATACGGAGATCCGCACGGCTCTTTTACAGCACCGCGGGCCCCCGTACTCTGCCAGCCGGCTCTGGATGTCTGCCGTAATCTGATTCACCGTTCGCAGGTCTCCCGCGGAAAATGGATGTGCTAAGAGAAGGATTCCGGCCGCAGCCCCTGCTCCCATCAATGCTCCGCAGCAGCCGTACATCGCACAGACTCCTACCGGGATGATATTGGTTCTGACATATGCCTTTACCAGAATGCTTTTCTTTTCCATATGATAAAAATTACAGTATGCCGTCAGGATCGCGGCCGCTGTCAGATAATGATGCTCCGGCCCGTGCATGCGGACCTCTTCCAGTTCCATGAGCCGGTCTGCAATACGCACCGCATCCGTGCTTTCACATCCCCTGCAGCAATCCGTGATCGCGTCTACGATCTCCCGGGGTATTACTCCTGCCATATTTCTACCGCCCTCCCGATCTCCTGGATATGCTTCTTTTCAAAACAAAATTTCCTCAGCGTCCCGGAGGGAAGCAGCTCGATCCGGGGGCGTTCCATGCCGCTCAGCTCCGGAAGCGTTTCCAGCCGTTCCATAAGCCGCTCTCTGACAGATTCGCTTTCCCTGCTGAGCTCTGCATACAGGACCAGCTGATTTCCGTCTATATAGGGCCTGTAATCCTCAATTTCATCGACGGAATAGATCACCTCTTCCAGCATGGCCGGATACACCAGGTTTCCCGCCTTCGTCTCGAACGCACCCTCAAGCCTTCTCATGATCGGTCCAATGACCCGCAGCCTCTGGCCGCATCCGGAGTCCCTGCAGTATGCCATATCCCCGCTTCGATAACGGATCAGCGGCATGGCATCTCTTCCGATGGTGGTATATGTCAATTCCCCTACTGTTCCGTCCTGGACCCTGCTTCCGGTTATCGGATCGATCACCTCCGTATAGACGTCCAGCTCATTGTAATGGTATCCGCCGCATCTCCCGCACTCAATGGCAAATCCCCAGCCCACCTCCGTCAGCCCGTAGTGGGCGATCACCTTACACGCAAATGTACGCTCCATATACATTCTCATGGGCTTCGATATATGTCCCATTGTCACAAACAGAAGCTTCATGCCCAGGCTTCCCAGATCTGCCTGATCCTCCATCTCTTTTGCGATGCGGTACATGGTCGTGATATCTCCGAACCAGACATTGCACCGATGGGAAACAGATAAGGCCAGCAAGTCCTCCGACGATGCCGCCATATCCCCCACGACCGCATCCATTCCCCGGGAACGCACACTCCTTGCAAAGAGCTCTGAGGCCCCTCTTCCCTCGGAATTTGTGATCATGCTCAGAATCCTGGTATTCTCCGTATCCGCAATGGTATTCATGGCTATTCCGATAAAGTCTGTAATATGCCGTATATCTGACTTCGAAAAATAGATCCTTTTCCGGATGCCGGTGGTGCCCGAGCTGTAAAATGTAACCGGACGTTCTACATCCCGCTGTGAAACGCACAGAAGGCCATAGCCCGATCCCCTTAGATCCTCCGGCCGGGTAAACGGAAGTCTTTCCAGATCCCGGAACTCCCGGATCTCATCCGGTATGATCCCATATCGGTCAAATTGTTTTCTGTAAAATGGACTGTGTTCATAGACATGCCGGATCGTCCTTTGAAGCTGAAATGTCCTGTATTCCTGAAATATGTTTTCATCCGCTTCACCGTCCCGGCCCGGATGGAGCCTCCGATACTCCTCATCCTGTCCGATCCTTCCGGCACAGAGCTCATACAGTCCTTGTTCAAATGTAATGATCATCTCTTTCTCCTTTAGCGCTCTCCCCAAAACTTCCCTGCCCCTGTCTTTGCAGATGGGTTTCCGGGAATACTCCTCTACGCAATCCCAGGACACAGCTTATTCCCGTATATATCGCTCAGATATTTTGTACAGAGCGGGCGCATCTGCCGATCCCTTCCAATGATCTGTACGGAACATCTTCTGATCCTCAGAAGATCCAGATTCCATGCGTCCTGAAACGCCATCCCCCCAATACTGATCATCCTCTGATCCCCTGGAAGCCACAGCAATTTCGTAGATTTTCGAATACTCCTGTATCCGTCCGTCCTTTTTTCCCGTCTCATCCTTCGGTTTAAAGAACGCATCCTTCCATCTCCGTCACACAGAAAGATTCCCTGGAAGGTGCATGCCGCATGTTCGTATGCCCCGGGCAGAAAGTCCTGGTTCTTCACCTCGCCTTCTGTCTGCGCTTCCAGCCTGCGGATCACTTCTGGGATCGTGATCCTGGGATTTTCCCCTTCCGGATAGATTCCAAAATAACTGACCGGCTGAAAATATACGCCCCGCACCGCAGGCATATAGCCTTTCGCAAAACGGATGATCTCTCCCAGCTGATCGTCATTGCTCCCCGGGATCACGCAGGGCACCAGCACCACCGCCAGCCCTGCTTTTGCACAGTTTTCAACGGCCCTTCTCTTTTCGTCAAACAGATTTCTTCCGTATTTCGTCGTATAAGCCCCTTCCCGAATCCCGTCAAAGCCAAGGTATACCGTTGTCACCCCGCTGTCCTTCAATACCTGGCAGTACTCCGTGCTTTCACTCAGCCGCAGCCCGTTCGTATTCAGCTGCACATAAGAAAAGCCCAGTGCCCTGGCCGCCTCCGCGATCTCCGGCAGGTCCTCCCGCACCGTAGGCTCCCCGCCGCAAAGCTCCACCAGCCCGTCCTCTCCTGCATGGGCCCGGTAAAACGCAAGCTGCGCTCTGCAAGCATCAACCGTGGGCTCATAGCATGGATCTCCTTTCTTTCTGGTAAAGCAGACCGGACAGTTCATATTGCAGCGGTTTGTGGTCATCAGAGCGGCGGAACAAGGCTGCACCTGAGCACATCCGGCAAACTCTCCCTCGCGCATCTGCTCATAGACTTCCTCCTCGGACCTGGGAAGGTCCTCCGTGCGGATTCCGCCGTCTTCCAGCCATTTCAGATAGTTTTCCGGGGAATCCTCCCAGATGAGCGTCTTCATGCTTCCGTGCTCCGGACAGGATTTCTCCATATAGACCGCCCCCTGCTCTGCTGTCATCTTCGCCGGGATCTCTTTCAGGCAGTAAGGACAGACACTGAGTGTATAACTCAATAGTTTACTCATTTTTATACAACCGCCTTCCTTTCAGGCTTGTCAGGTGAAATGCGCACAGCGGAACGGCCCGCCCGTCAGATGTGATCACATGCACGCAGCAGCCCTTCAGCCTTCCGATGTCGATATTATATGCGTCCTGAAATCCCATTCCGCTGATCGACAGTGTATAATGCTTCAGACGTCTGATAAAATCCTTCATGGATCTTCTCCCAGTCTGTCCCGGCGCCGCATCTGAGCTTCTGTCCGCAGGCAGTGATCCCTCATCCTGGAGCTTCCAGTGCTGATTCGTATATGCATTGGCCCTCCTGGCAAAATCGGTGCCCTCCGGAATCTGCTGATTCTGCACATTTTCCGTGATCGGCTTTAGCCGCCCATCCTCCTCCAGATAGTACAGTGCGCTGAATGCACAGTGTGCATCGTATCGTTTCCTCGGCACAAAATCCTTTTCCTTCATCTCACCGCCCGTCTGGCTGATCAGGCAGTGGAGCACATCCGACAGGTTCATGCGGTCCCAGATCAGGCTTCCATGATCGTTGGGATATCTTCCAAAATAACTGATGGGCTGGAAATGGACTCCTTTCACGATCGGCATATGCTTCCTGGCATACACGATCAGGTCTCCGGCCTCCCTGTCATTGAGCCCTTTTACCAGAACCGGCACCAGGATGACCCCGATGCTTGCCTGCTCACAATTGGCAACCGCCTGCAGCTTGACATCCAACAAATTTTTTCCCCGTATCTCCCGGTATACCTCATCCCTCAGGCTGTCAAACTGCAGATAGATCAAATCAGCGCCCGCTGCTTTCAACTCCCGCAGGTATTCCAGGTCTTTTGCGATCCGGATCCCGTTGGTATTCACCTGGATATGGGAAAATCCCATCCCTTTCCCCATCCGCAGGATCTCCGGGAGATCCGCTCTGACTGTAGGCTCCCCTCCGCTGAGCTGAATGGAGCAGTCCCCGCCGTTTCGGTATGCGGTCTCGTACATCCTTTTGATTTCCGCAAGCCCCGGTTCATACCTCGCCTTTTTTGTATCCGCAAAACAGACTTCGCATTCCATATTGCAGCGATACGTGATCTCCAATACAGCCGTGCAGGTCTTTCCTTCATGCTCCCTGCACAATCCGCAGTCCAGTGGGCAGTCCATTTTCATCTCCGGACCGGTTCGGCACGGTTCCGCATGTACGGACTGCTCCATCCATTCCCTGTACTGCTCTGCGTCGCTCCATACCAGCACCTGATAGCTTCCATGTTCCGGGCATTCCTTTTCCAGAAATACCTTCCCATCCTCTTCGATATGCCGGGCCGGAATTTTTCTCAGACATTCCGGGCACAGGCTCTGTGTCTCATTTATGATCGTTTTCATAACAGCCTTTTCATATCCTCTTATACGTCCCTGCTCAACACCAGTGTCTCAACCACGCTCTCCATCCTGTCTCCCGTGAAAACCTCCTGATTCCAGAAATCCGTTTCATACATCAGCACATGCTTCCCTGTCCGTTCTTCCACCACCTTCTGCAGGAGGTTCTGCAGCGCCCCCATCCAGCGGTCGAATGGAAACATGCCCAGGACCAGTCCGTCCAGGCTTTTTTTTTCAATGATCTCACAGATCTTTTCGGCTTCCTCCATAAGATCCTTTCCGATCAGCATCCCCATACATTCCATCGCCATGTCTTCCAGGGCATCCCTTCCCCGGATAGCCACCGCTGTACTTGCAAAAGCCGTATGGTTCAGAAGTCCGATCCCATAGTCCTCCATAAGTTTTGCGTATTCCGGATTGCATACCGGCGTATAATAAACCGCATACCGGTATTTCATGGGCCGACAGGCTTTCTTTGCGGATACGCTCTCCTGCATTTCCTTCAGAAGCTCCGCCAGAAGCTCCGCGATCTCTTCCATATCGGTTCTAAAAGATGCCAGAAGCAGAGTTTCGATCAGTCCTACCTCTTCGTTTCCGATCACAAACTCTGCCGTTCGATTGAGAGATCTTAAGATCTGCTCCCTGCGCATTGCCAGCATAAAGCGCTTCATTTTTATCTTCTTGTAGAGCGCTTCATTTTCCCCGATCGGATACCGCTCCCTGATCTGCGCAAATCCGTACTTCAGCTGCCGTTGCAGATGCTCCTTCTGGCATCCGCTTTTTGTGGGCTTTTGGATAAGGATATGCATGGTTTCCGGCTCCTCATCCTCCAGCATTGCATCCTGCTTGGGCGCCTCGTTGCACAGCAGGCCGTAGGACCAGCGGATATCCGGACGGGGAACCAGCTGTTTTTCACTCAAAAGCCCCCGCATCAGATTCACCCCGCAATGCCGGCAGCCGTTGGATACCGCCAGCTTTTCCTCCAGACCAATGATCCCGTACAGGACGACCATCACAACCAGATCCGGCGTACAGACTTCCGCCTGCAGCCCGGCCTCCCGCAGGGAATCTCTCAGCCAGTACATCCCCGTATTGGTCCCGGGGACATTATAATAGATTTTCACGCAAGGCTCCTCCCGCAGATGCTCATAGCCGATCCATTCCCTGACATACAGACGCAGAAGCGACCTGACGCCGGATAACTCCATGTGAAAATATTTTGGGAGATGCTCCTCACAGCACCTTCCAAGAGCCTCCTCTGTCACGCCGAACCTTTCGCATACCCGGACCAGATACGGCCGCTCCTTATCTGCGTCCGGGAACTGCAGCAGTGTTAAAAATTCCAGATAACGATCTTTTGTATCCATTTTGCTTTCCCCTTATCCGCCGGACAGGCCCGTCCTGGTTCTCTGCTCTTTCTCTTTTATTCCTGCCGCAGAATGTATCCCAGAATATCCTGATATCCTACAATGCTTTCGTCTTCATAACAGATTTCCCGCAGGATTCCCGTGCAGGGCGCATGAATCTCCAGCACCCTCTTCTGCACTTCAAAGGAGCACAATGTGTCCCCTTCCTCTACCAGATCCCCTTCCTCTGCATTCCAGAACACCATCAGGGATTCTGCCGCCGTGTCCACTGGACGGTTCTGACATTCACACTCGAATCCCGGAATCTTACAGGGCATCAATTCTCTTGGCACGACGATCGGTACCAGCATCCTGTGCCTCCTTTCTTCGAAAACGCATGTGCTGACACTCAAAAAAGCTTTCTATTGAGGGAAGAACGGACACGCTTCTTTCTTACAGTCCAGATTTCTGTCACTGTACCTGCAGCGGATCTGCTCCGGCATTGAAAGCCGGATCCCCAGCTTTTCCCGGGCGGTCTTCTGCGCGGAATACAGGGCCAGAAAGCAGCAGCGCTTACAGCAGCGCGGCCCTTCCACTCCTGCAATAGCGGCCAATGCGTCTGCCGTTGCCTGGTTGGCTGCTGCCCATCCCTCCTTGGCCAAGGGGGTGATCCCGCGAAAAACGCTGTAAAAGATTCCAACGCCTACGCCTGCCCCGCAGGCTCCGTAGAATCCGCAGAAGCCGCCCAGGATATTTCTGGCCCGCTGCTCTGCGGTATCCAGTCTTTTGACCAGCTCCTCACGCTCTCCTCCCACAGCCGTATGGCAGGCCGTGAGAAGGACCGCAGGCACAATATAATGATGGTAGGGATAATGCATCGGGATTTCCCTGATATCCATCAGCTCTGTGGCCATCTCGTATAGATCCGTCTTTTTTTCATCAAACAGGGCCAGACATTTTTCTTTGACTGCCCCGAAAATTTCATCCTTCAGTACGATATTTCCCATCTCCGCCATCCTCTGCTTTACTTGTGAAATGCCTTGCCCAACGCATTTTTACAGGTTTCCATGACGATCTCCGAAAGCGTCGGATGCGCATGGATGCTGTCCGCCACATCATCCAGGGTCAGTCCATTCTGGATCGCAGTCGCAATCTCCTCGATCAGGACAGAGGCATCCTCTCCGAAGATATGTCCTCCGATGATCTTATGATCCTCTTTTCTGGCGGTCACTTTGATCAGCCCTGTGGTCTTCTGCATCGCCATTGCCTTCTCATTGCTGGAAAACCGCATTTTCCCGACCAGGGTCTCGATTCCCTGCTCTTTTGCCTCATCCGCCGTGATCCCGACCATTGCGATCTCCGGATGGATAAAGATGGCCGAGGGGATCACATCGTACCGCATATGCGCGTCATTGCCTGCGATCACCTCCGCGGCGATCAATCCCTGTTTCTGCGCCTTATGGGACAGCTGCGGCCCTGCCGTGATGTCTCCCACCGCATAGATGCCGGGGACGGATGTGCGCATCTGATCGTCTGTTATGATCTGACCCCTGGGAGTCATTTCCACACCAAGCTCCTCCAGGTTCAGCTCCTTCGTATTCAGACTCCGCCCGATCGCGACCAGTGCCTTGTCCGCTTCAATCTTTTCTCCATTGGCAAGCTCGCAGCACACTCTTCCGTTCTCCAGTGTCTGGATCGTCTGGATGCCGGATCCGCATTTTAATGTAATTCTATTCTTTTCCATATATTTACTGACCGCACCGGTAATCTCGGAATCCTTCAGGGTCGGCACGACATGGGGCATCATTTCCACGATCGTGACCTTGGACCCAAAGGTGGAAAAAATATCCGCAAATTCCAGTCCCAGCGCCCCGGCTCCGACTATGATCAGTTCTTCCGGCATTTCCTGCAGATTCAGTGCCTCGTCGCTGGTGATAATGTTCTTTCTGTCAATATGAAACGCCGGGATCATGGCCGGCTCGCTTCCGGTGGCAATGATGATATTTTCCGCCGTAACGGTTTTCTTCTCCTCTCCGTTCACAAGCTCTACCGTGTGCGCGTCGATCAGCCTTGCCTTTCCCTGCAGCCTGTCAATGCCCCTTGGTTTGATCAGCATATTGTCCAGTCCGAATTTGAGGCTGTTGACAGCCATCATCTTTTTCTGATGGATCACCCTCATATCCGGTTTTGCGTCCGAGACGGCAATCCCATATTCCTTTGCCCCCAGGACCTCCGAATAGACCTTTGCCGACTGCAGCAATACCTTGGTCGGAATACACCCCCTGGATACACAAGTGCCTCCCGTTCCATTTTTGCGGTACTCTACCAGCCCTGTTTTCTTTCCCAAATCCGCGCTCCGCATCGCAGACGCACATCCCCCGGAACCAGCCCCAATACTTAACACATCATAGTCATACATCCCGCAGCCCTCCTTCTATTTTTGAAACTGCCCAGGATCGCAGACGGGTCTAAGGTCCGCTGTCCTGAGCCGTTATATTTTTTCATAGATCATCTGACAGTAAGACAGATCCGCCCTTTGAAAAAAGGTATCTGTCTTCTGCGCTGTTTCGCCGCATCCTCCGCATCCGGGTACCCCGCTGTGAAAATACGTACTGAGGTATCCGCCAATCTCCTCGACCCCCACCCCGTAGACCTTGCACAGCCACAGGGTGACCCGGATCAGCTCCCCGTATTCTTCCTGATAGCGGAGTCTCCGGAACCCTGCCCTCTGCATCATATCCTCGTAGCACTCTCTTGTCTGGACACCGGCAAAACAGGGGATATGCACCACCTCTTCCCTGAGAAGCTCCTCCCCGCCGTTTCGGATCACAAAATCGTGGATCAAAAGCCTCCCGCCCGGCCGCAATACCCGGCAGTATTCCCGCAGTGCTTCTCTCTTTTTCGGCACCGGTGAGAAAGCGGATTCACTGAACAGCCCGTCAAAACTCCCGTCCGCAAACGGGAGCTCTGCGGCATCCGCACAGAGAAACCTGAGCTTCCTGTTTTTTCCTCCTCCATGCTTCTCCTCTGCCTGGCGGATCAGTTCCCCGGAGATATCGAATGCCGTCATATCCAGTTTTTTTCCTGAAGCAAGATATGCCGACGCATCGCCCACAGAGCATCCTGCTTCCAATATTTTCATGCCCGGCTTCCATGCAGTATGCGGCAGCCCCTTTTCCAGAAGCCGGTACCTTTCGGGTCTGATTTCAAATGCTTTGGCAAGTGGCAGTTTGTGTTCCATCTTTATTTTCCTTCCAGCATCTGCTCTGCCGATGCCAGTTCATTTACCACATAATCCCCGTCCAGGTATTCCACACCGCACTGGGGGCATCTGAAGCCGGTTCCCGGAGGAAGGTCTACCTCCCCATAGATCAGCGCAATATCAAAGACTTCTTCCATATCTATATTACATTTACTACATTTCCAATGAGCCATGGTCCTTCCTCCTATTCCCCGTCTTCCGTAAGCTTCACTCTGTGGCTGTATGCATTCTCTACAGTGATCTTTCCGCTGTCGTCCTTTGTATACTCCGCATATACCGTAAATTCACCGAGCCGTTTCTTTCCAAGGCTGCGGCCGCTGTCATCATCATACAGCTTCTGCTCTGTCTCCGCATATTCCAGAACCTCTGTCACATCCGCCTCCTGGATTCCTCTTTCCTCCATCAGCGCTTTTACCTCATCATTGAACTCAATGGCCATATTTTTTTCCTCCATATGATTTTTAAATTCCTCACTACCCACCGGGAGGCAACCACACTGCATGCGGTTGCCTCCCCTTTCAGTAAATTCAGTATTATTTCATCTCTTTCTTCATATACAGAAGCTGAGAAATACTTTCGATACGGGTACGCAGCGCCTCTTCACTATAATCACGGTCATCCCAGAAATCGGATTCCATATAGAAATGCGGAACGCCGGTTTTCTTTTCTACCAGGTCTGCACACATCTTCTGGTGTGCCCCCAGCCATCTGTCAAAGTCAAAGAAGCCCATCAGCATTCCATCAGGCTGATTTGCATTTACCTTTTCCACCATGGATTCTACTTCGCATCCCATATTCTGTCCCATCGGGAACCGCAGCCACTCTTCCGCAAAGCTGGAGTAAATGTCCGTCGCATACTTATGCGGCGACATCTGGCTCTTGCTCGGAGTCATGGTCTCGCTGAATGTAGTCGCAACGCCGTTTTCACGGAACAGTCTGTCTACCCACGGAATACAGAACGGTACAAAATAGCTTCCTAGCTTCGGAGCGCCCTTCGGGGTCACGCCGTTGCCAGCCTTGATCTCTGCGCGGATCTCCTGCAGCAGAACATCGATTGCAGGCTCCATATAGGTATATCCGTTATTGAACGCGGTTACCATCGGCATTGCGAACTGGGTCAGCGCATTTCCTCCGATCGGAACCGGATCCGCCTTACATACAAGGGATACAAGCTGTCCGTATTTAAACGAATACTTCAGGTTCTTCGCCTGGGCATCCTTCAAAGCCGTTTCATTGATCTCGATTCCCGTAAGCTCGTGGATCTGGCGGATACCGTCTTTAAATACACCTGACAGATATTTGATTCGTTCCTCATCCTCATAGTCTGTCTCGTCGATCTTGGTATCATGGGCAATACGTGATACGACGGCTGTCCACTCTTCTCCCACCAGGCACTGGATAAATTCATCGGTCTTCGGTCCTTCATCGCAGTTCATTCCCCAGCTCCAGATGACATTCGGCGCTACCAGGATCTTTTTCGCAAACGCGGATACACGCATCTTGTTCAGCGGGCAGTGGCGGCATCCATATGTAAAACCGATCTCCTCCGCATAATTGATATACGGAGCCGCATTATGGAAGAAGGAATTGATGGTATTTACAAGCAGGAAATCCGGAAATCCCACATACATATCCGGACGTGCGGATTTCATGGTGTAATAGGAAAGGGGCACGCAGGGGATGATTCCATACACAACCGGCTTTCCTTCTTTCTTTTTCTCTCTCGCACCGACCACAAGATCCACGATCTCCCGCAAGAAAGCGCCGATCATCATCCGCAGGCCCTTGAACTTAATATCCCAGTTCGTCGGAATAAATTCATTGATCGCAAACTCTACATTTTCATCGGACAGTCCGATGATCTCTGTCGCTTCCATCCATCTGGGGAGAAATGCATCCAGCTCTTCCCCGTGAAACTCTGCAAGTTCCAAAAGCTTTTTATTCAGTTCTACACACTTAGACATTTATTTTCCCTCCTTAACACTTTCCACGAAGCTCTCAATTCTTGTTGTAAGAGGTCCTGTAGACTCTCTCGAATACTCATAAGAAGACTCCAGCTTGAGCATAGGAACCTTACTCTCCTCCAGCCATTTTGCAAGGCAGGTACATTCCATATCATAGATTTCATCAAAGCAGAGCTGATACCATACTACTCCTTCGATCCTGTAGTCTTCGATCATCTGTTTGAAATATGCGTACCTCTCCTTCCATCCGGGCTGCATTACGGACAGCGGCAGTGTATCTACATAGCGGTTCTTTGCAAAGTTATGCACCAGATCTCCTTCCATATCCACATCCTTCTGCAGTACACGGTAGCCCTCGTCAAAGTACTCTGCAACAATGGCTCCGCCGCTCTGCTCAAAGATTCTCGGAACCGTGTAATCCCCGATAGCAACCGCACGGCCGATAAACAGAAGCCTGGGCGCATTGGCGTCAAAGATGCCTTCCGCGTCGGCCAGCTTGCCGTAAATAGCCTCCAGCTTCTCCAGCATCACATCCGGATCCACGATAAAGGAATAGTGATGAAGATGGATCACATCATCCAGACCGATGGGCGGATTGTCTTTTTTCCGAAGGTCATTGATCTTCCTCAGCCATTCATTGATCTGATTGGACTTTTCAAAATTCGCCTTCGCCTCATCCCAGTCCACTTTCTTTCCTGTGATTTCCTCTACTTCCGCAATCATCTCACGCAGAGACCTCTCATAATAAGCGTCCGCACCGTCTGTTTTCCAGTCTGCCGGGATGCCAACCTTATTTACTTTGATTCCCTTAAATTCCAGCAACTCCGTAATACGTCCGATGTGATTGTCGGTCTGCTGTGTGACCAGCAGGTCGCTGATCGGCATGATCGGATCCAGCCCAAGCTGCATAAATCCGGCCAGTGACCGTGCCAGAGGATTCATGAAACGAAGCATATAGTCCAGAACCGCATCCGTAGGCTCCGGTTCCCCGCCTCTCAATGCGAGATAGGTCTGGGCGCCTGCCGCGCGGATGATTTCTTCCGGAATATAGGTTCCGTTGTACTCGATGATCTTCGCTCCGTCCTTCTTTGCCTGAATCAGTTCTTTTACTCTTCCTCTTGAAAGAGCGTCCAATTCTTTCATAATTTCTCTCACTTGTGTCTGCCTCCTTTTTCTTAAGTGATTTTATCGCCACGCAGAATCAACTGCGCAGGTTTCACATCTAACCGTACATGGCCCGAACCGAAAGAGCCTGTATTTGAATAATTCTCCGGTTACGCCTTCTGATACTCCTTGCGTGCACGAAGCGCTGCCCCCAGAGCCGCTGTGGACTGGGGCTTTTCGATTGCATGGACCTCTTTTTCCAGAAGCCTTGCAAAGATCCGCTCTATCCCCTTATTATTTGCGACTCCGCCGGAAAAAACGATGGGCTCCAGAAATGAGATTCTCGCCGCCTTGCCCTGAGCAATGATCCTTCTTGCAATAGACATCCCCGTTCCGGCCGCAATATCCTCAACCGGAATATTCTGGGACAGATGAGATATGATCTCCGACTCTGCGAAAATGGTACACATACTGCTGATCTCCACCGGCTTTGTTGCCTTCAGGATCAGATCGGAAAGCTCCTCCATCTCTACCCCCAGCAGCCGATGTGTCAGCACTTCAAAAAATCGTCCCGTTCCGGCCGCGCACTTGTCATTCATCCCGAACTTATCCACATTGCCGCCCGCGTCCAATTCAATGACCTTGCTGTCCTGTCCGCCAATATCTATGATCGTCCTGGCGCCGGGATATACATACTCGGTTCCCACCGCATGCGCAATGATCTCAGGAATATTTTTATCCGCCCGCTCAAATGCTTTTCTTCCATAGCCGGTGGACACGATATACGCAACGTCCTCTATGGAAGCGTCCGCCTTCTCCAATACGTCCTGCAGGACCTTCTCCCCGCTTGCATTGCGGTTGAACTCCGTCATGATCGTGGTAAACATCACTTCCCGGCCATCCTCATCTACAAGAGCGGCCTTTGAAGTGGTAGACCCTATATCAACTCCTGCGTACAGCATACTGTTCTCCTTTCCCATATATTTACATCGTAAATAATTCTGTAAAATAGAAGCACACCTCTGTGCGCTCATTTATTTACATCGTAAATTTTATAGTATAAAAATAACATGTATTGCACTTTTTGTCAATCAGCCACACATGTTCTTTTTATTTTTTGTGTATATTGCACAAAACCAAATATTCTCTTTTTCGTCTTTTACTGCCTGCAGCCGAATACACGCTCCACGCAAAACTCGACCTGATATAAGAACTCTTCCTTGGACAGAGGATTGATTCCGTTGATATATTTTTTCAGCTCGCTGTACAGCATATCCTCACAGATCCTACATGCTAGCTTGTAGTCCCGTTCTTTACTGTACTTATAATAAGACTGGAGCGGATTGACAAACAGCCGGAGCTCTGCGTCCGCATAAAACTTCGTATACCCTTCTCCCAGCATAAACTTCATTAAATTTCTGTGTTTTTCTCCGTATTCGTAAAACTGCTCTGCGTAAATCTTAATAAATGCGGCCACACCGCTTCTGTCCTTTTTCTCTTTCAGAGCCAGCTTCTGTATAATATTGTGAAACAGTTCATTGTATCCCCGGATCATCAGTTCACGCTTCACTTCATCAATATTGCTCACATAATTATACATGGTCATGGAGGAAACCCCAAGCTCGGAAGCGATCCGGCGTGCGGACAGCACTTCGATCCCCTCCTCTTCCACAATCATGACTGCAATATCTATAATCTGCTGTTTGTCATACAGAACCTTATTTCTTCCCATAGTCTGCCCTTACCATCTGACGAATTCTTGTATGGTAGGAGATATTCTGAATTCGAGACAGTCTGTCCTCCTTTGTAAATGTTGCGTCATTCCAGAAATTTCCTTCCAGATAATAGTGCGGAATTTCCGTACTCTCCTCGATGATCTGAATCGTAGTCTTATGCATACCCTCTATCCAGCAGTCAAAAGAGAAAAAGCCGTACAATACGCCGTCCACCGGTTTTTCATTCAAAATGCGGATCACCATGTTCGCCTCATCTCCGGAATTGACCGATGACGGATGGGACAGCCACTGCTTTGCCATGATCCTGTAAATATCCGAATCATCTTCCCACTGCTTCTGGATCGATGAGGTTGCAAAGTACATGTCATATGCAATATTGATCCCCTGACTTTCAAAAACCTGTCCCACCCACGGGATGCAATACGGCGTAAAAAAGCATGCAAACTTCGGCGCTCCTGCCGGAAGCCGTCCTTGCTTTCTCCTGATCCGCTCCCGCAGCTCTTCAAGGAATACATCAATGGCTTCCAGAAAATACGTCCACCCCGTATCAAACGGCGTATGCTGTATGGAGCTGAACAGCGTAAACTCATTGCAGGAAACCGGCTGCGGATCAGCCTCGTAGATCAGCCGGGTCATTTCCTCCAGCTTTGATACATATTCCTGATAGAGCTCCTCTGCTTTTAGAATATGCTGCTGATTCACAACAATACCAGTATAACCCGAAATCTCTTTTTGTGCAAATGCTATCCGCTCAGACAGATATGCGACCCTTTTGTCATCCAGCGCTTCCCGGACTCCCATTTTCACATCATGAGGCATGATAGTGACTACGGAATGTCCTTCCGACTCCATGTTCAGACACTTCATATACTCGTCTGTTTTGGGACCTTCATTGCAGAGCATCCCCCAATTCCATTCAACGGTCGGTGCCGCAATGATCCCCTCACACTGGGCATTGATCCTCATCCGGTTTTTTCCGCAATGCTGCCCGTTCTTATTCAGACAGGAAAAATCCTTTCCCTGCATCAATTCTGTCTTTCCAAATAATACCCGGATCACAGAGATCAGAAGAAAGTCGGGCTGTGAGATATGGATTCGATCTCCGCCTGCCACCTTATTTGCATAAACTGCTGCTGGATGCACAGGCAGGTTGCAGTATATGATCCGATCCCCCCCTTCCTTGAACTCCGCCAGCCTGGAAAACTGGATCAGCTCTCGGATATAGGCCCCGATACACTTTCTGACACCCTGAAGAGAGATGTCCCAGTATTGCGGAATCCATTGTTCCAATGAATAACGCACATCCTCCTCTGAAACATTGAGTAGATCACACACATGTTTCCAAAAAGGAAGGTTTTCCTCCGCTTCCTCCTCCGAAAATTCAAACGCCGCTAAATATTGCCTGTATATATCGCCCATCAAACATATCCCTTCCCGAATCCACATAAACTTTTTAGTATTATACATCACTTCCATTCATTTTTAAAGATATACACAGTAAATTTATTCAAATTGAATTTCAGGAGTTACTGTTCACGGTGCCTTACACACCGCTGCAAGGCATCCGGCCAATAAAGCTGCGGCTTCAGGCATCCAGCCCCTCGCTGTCAGGCGACTTTTTAATGGGCTGGATGCGTTACAGTTTGCGGCCGGTTAGGCCGTGAACTGTAACTTTCAGTTACATGTCACACACTGACCAATCACTACGCTGATTGGTCAGGAGGATGCACATAAAAGCTGGGATTCAGGCCGTCCATTGCCGTAGGCAATTTTAAATGACGGCCTGAGTTACAGGGCACGCCTGGTCAAGGTGTGACCTGTAACAACTTTCAGGAGTTTTTAAGGAAATCTCTCAGGATTCCAATGCAAATTCAATCGTTCCGTGTTATAATTAATTTAAATGCAAAATGGATAAAGGAGTTTTTACTTATGAAGATGAACGAATTAAAGCTGGTTTATTTCAGCCCCACAGGAACCACCCGGAAGGTCATTATGGAGGCAGCGGCAAATATCGACCTCAAGTCCGTCTCCTACGACCTGACGGTACATAAGGAAAAGAAACCTTCCCTGAAATTTAAGAGCAATGATCTTGTGCTCTTCGGGATCCCGGTCTATGCGGGCCGTGTGCCCGCCGTCTTCCTGGAATATTTCGAGACTCTGTCCGGGCAAGGAACGCCGGCGGCTCTGATCGCCACCTACGGCTGCCGGGAATACGAGGATGCGCTGCTGGAACTGAAAAATGAAGTAGAAAGCCGGGGCTTCAAGGTGATCGGCGCAGCCGCGTTTCCCACCGAGCACTCCATTGTCCGCTCCATTGGTCTCGGCCGTCCCAACAAGCAGGATCTGAAAGAGATCGCAGATTTCGGCAAGCAGCTGAGCCGCCGAATCCACACCGAATCTTCTTTTGAGCCATTCAATATCTCAGTTCCGGGCAATACCCCCTATCGGAAGGCCGGCGCGGCATCACTGACTCCAAAGGTTGATGTTACCATGTGTACGGAGTGCGGCGCCTGCGCCAAGAGCTGCCCGGCAGGGGCCATAGACACCAAGGATCCGAAAAAGACAAACAAAAAGAAATGTATCAGCTGCCAGAAATGCCTCCGAAGCTGTAAGCAGAAGGCCCGTTATGTCAGCTCAACAAAAATGAAGCTGCTGACCGGGAAGCTGAACAAAGTCTGTCAGAGCGACAAGAAGGCGGATATCTTTTTCTAAATCCCACAAAAAAACAGACTAATCTTTTCAGATAGTCTGTTTTTTCTTATTTAGCCATTCAGAATGAAATAAATCATCCTCCAAGCTGCCTTTTTTCTATATCCATTGAAACAGATTTTTTCTGTATCATAAATGTTTATTTTGTCAGCAGCATCATAATCTCGTTGCTTCTCTGCACAAACGCTGTCATTTCTTCCGGGTTCAGCGGCTTATGGGCGATCATCGCCAGGTCGTAAAGCTGCTTGCAGATCATGGAGGTATGTGTATCCTCCTTGTTCTCTGTCACAAACTTCACCAGCGGATGGTTTGCGTTCAGTACCAGCGTCGCCTGTCCGCCGAGTCCCATATCCATGCCGCCGCCCATGCTGTACATGCGCATCATTTCTTCCATACGCCTGGACTGCTCGGAAAGGACTGCCATGGAAGCAATGCTTTCGTCCTTAAGCTTCTCTACCTTCACTTCCAGCTTTTCATTGTTCAGCTCCTTGCGGAACAGCTCTACCAGTTCATCGGAAAGCTTCTGGAATTCTTCCTTGTCGCCCTCGTCCACTTCATCCTTCAGGGAATCATGCACCTCCGCATCGATCCTCTGGAACCTTACGTCCTCATTGCGCTGCTCCAGATAGGTGATAAACGCGGAATCAATGTTGTGCGTCAGGATCACCGCATCCTGTCCCTGTTCCTTGAACATCTTGATATACTGGCTCTGCTGCTGTTCGTCCGTCACATAGTAGACATTGAGAGGCTCTTTTTTCTTCTCTTCTCCATCGGAATCTTCCACGACCTCTGCTTCTACGGATTCCGCTTTGCTGTCCTCTGTCTCGTTGGAAGAGGCTTCTGCTTTGCTGTCTGCGGCATCGTCAGAACCGGCCTCTGCCTTCGCTTCCTCGTCTGCCGTTGTCTCTGCTTCTACGGTCTCCGGATTCTCCACAACCTCTACATTGTCCTCTTCCCCGGCAGCCTTCTTCGCATTCTCAATATATTCTTCCAGAGTCAGGTACTTATGCTCCAGGTTCTTATAGAGGATCGAGCCCTTGATCTTGTCTCCGAACTTCTCATCCTTTAAGCAGCCGAACTTGATGAAGGGGCTGATATCATCCCAGTACTTCTCGTAGTTTTCCTTGTCGGTCTTGAACATGCCGTTCAGCTTGTCCGCAACCTTCTTAGAAATATAGTCCGCAACCTTATTCACAAAGCCGTCGTTCTGCAGCGCGCTTCTGGATACGTTCAGCGGCAGGTCCGGACAGTCGATAACGCCCTTTAATACCATCAGAAATTCCGGGATCACTTCCTTGATATTGTCTGCGATAAATACCTGGTTGTTGTACAGCTTGATGGTTCCTTCGATGGAATCGTATTCCGTATTGATCTTCGGGAAATACAGGATTCCCTTCAAATTAAACGGATAGTCCATATTCAGGTGGATCCAGAACAACGGCTCCTTATAATCCAAAAATACCTTGCGGTAAAATTCAATATATTCTTCCTTCGTACAGTCGCTTGGGTTCTTGCCCCACAGCGGATGGGTATCACTGAGGGAAACCGGACGCTTCACGATCTTCGCCTTCTTCTTCGGCTCGCCCTCTTCGCCTTCCTTCGGCTCCTCCGTGATATGCTCTACCACTTCGTCTGTCTCCAGCACGTCCGCCTCGTCGATAGTCTCATACTCCGTCTCCGCATTCGCCTTGGACAGGAAGATCTCCACCGGCATGAAGGAACAGTACTTTTCCAGCACTTCTCTTGCGCGGTATTCATTGGCAAATTCCAGGCTGTCATCATTCAAGAACAGGGTGATCTCCGTCCCCACCTCCTGCTTGCTGCCGTCCTGCATCTCATACTCTGTGCCGCCGTTGCTGACCCAGTGTACCGGTACGGCATCCTTACGGTAGGACAGGGAATCAATGTGTACCTCATCGGCAACCATGAACGCGGAATAGAATCCCAGTCCGAAGTGTCCGATCATCTCATCTTCCGTCGTCTTATCCTTATACTTCTCCAGGAACTGGGTCGCTCCGGAGAACGCGATCTGCGTAATATACTCTTCTACTTCATCCGCGGTCATTCCAAGACCGTTGTCAATGAACTTTAATGTCTTCTCTTCCGGGTTGACGATCACCTGGATCTTCGCCTTGTAATCCTCCGGCATCTCATATTCGCCCATCATATCCAGCTTTTTCAGTTTCGTGATGGCGTCACATCCATTGGAGATCAGCTCTCTCATAAAAATATCATGGTCAGAATACACCCACTTCTTGATTATTGGAAATATATTCTCACTGTCAATGGATAAATTGCCTTTTTTTGTTCCCATGTAAAACACTCCTTTTCTATGATCTTTATGATTCGACATATACCTTGTGAACCTGTGTCCTTTTTCTTGACCTAGATGATATTCTAATACAGGAATTTTAAAAAGTCAACATAAAATTAGCACTCTTTTGAAGTGAGTGCTAATAAATTCATAAAGTAAATATAAAAACTATATAAAGCTGAACGTTCAGTCTCCGTCCTCCAGCATAAGCTGGAAAATCGCCTTTAATTCCTGCAATTCTTTATTATCCGGCGTAGCACTTAAAGCCCTTTCGATCTGAGCTAACGCAAGCCTGATAAATCCCTGAAATTGCTTATTCGTCATACCCATAGTAACACCTCCCTTTTAAGAATAGAAATCGTGTACGAGATATCCTCATTATATCAAAGGGGATTTTGAGTGTAAAGTCCTTATTTCATTATCAAAATAGCCTTGTTTTATCCCAGCATTTCCCGAAGCATCTGATTCACCATACCGGGATTGGCCTTTCCTTTCATCGCCTTCATTGTCTGTCCGACCAGAGCGCCCAGAGCCTTTTCCTTTCCGCCTCTGTAATCCGAGACCGCCTGCGGATTGTCCGCGATCACCTGTTCCAGCACCGCTTTCAGAGCGCCTTCGTCATGGACCGTTTTCAGCCCATGCTCCTCCACGTACTGCTCCGGATCCACATCCTCCGAAAAGACCTTCTCGAATACCTCTTTCGCCACGGAGCTATTGACCACCCCCGCATCAGCCAGATTGATCAGCTTCGCCAGGTTTTCCGGAGAAAATTTCAGATCCTCCGGCTCCATCCCATGTTCCTTCATCAGCCGCATGGTTTCCACCATCAGCCAGTTAGAGACCTTTTTCGGCTTTTTGCAGATTGAGGTGGCTGCTTCAAACAGATCCGCCATGCTCTTGGATTCCGTAATGATCTCCGCATCATACCGGGGAATGTCGAATTCTTTTTTATACCGTTCCAGCTTCTCCGCGCGCAGCTCCGGCTGGCGGCTTTTCACCGCTTCGATCCATTCATCGCTGATCACAATGGGCACCAGATCCGGCTCTGGAAAGTACCTGTAATCCTGGGCATCCTCCTTGGAGCGCATGGCATAGGAGCTTTCCTTATTGTCATCCCAGCGGCGGGTCTCCTGGATCACAGCCTTTCCTTCCTCCAGAAGCTCGATCTGCCGCTCCCGCTCTCCTTCGATCGCATGGGAGATTGCCTTGAAGGAGTTCAGATTCTTCATCTCCGTCCGGGTTCCGAACTGAGAACTTCCCGCTTCCCGCACGGACAGGTTCACATCCGCGCGCATGGAACCCTCCTGGAGCTTGCAGTCTGACGCCCCCAGATACTGGATAATCTGGCGGAGCTTCTCCAGGTATGCGATGACCTCTTCCGCAGAACGCATATCCGGCTCCGACACGATCTCTACCAGGGGCACACCGCTCCGGTTATAATCCACCAGAGAGGTATCATCCCATTCGTCGTGGATCAGCTTCCCCGCATCCTCCTCCATGTGCATCTCATGGATCCGCACCTTCTTTTTCGTATCTCCCGCTTCAATCTCCACATAGCCGTCTCTGGCAATGGGGAGATAGAGCTGGGAGATCTGGTAGTTCTGGGGATTATCCGGGTAAAAATAGTTTTTCCGGTCAAACTTACATACCCGGGTGATCCTGCAGTTTGTGGCAAGCCCGATCGCCATGGCATATTCTACCACCTGTCTATTGAGAACCGGAAGGGAACCCGGCATACCGGTGCATACCGGGCAGGTATGGGTATTGGGCGCGGCCCCGAAAGCCGTACTGCATCCGCAGAAAATCTTTGTCCTGGTAGCCAGCTCCACATGGACCTCAAGCCCGATCACTGTCTCATACTGTTTTGCCATCCCGCTTACGCCTCCCTTCCTGATTTTGCCTGTACATCCGGCATCTCTGATTTTTCCTGAAATGCCGAGTCCCCGGGGTCTCCGGTCTGCCTGCAGGCTCTGCCGCAATCTCCGGCCCGGCCGGCAGCCATTCCTGCTCCTGCCCTCACATCCGCCGACACCTCGAATTGCTTCTCTGTCGCGCATTCGTAGGTATATGCCGCCCGGATCAGCGTTTTCTCCTGAAAGCTGTTCCCGATCAGCTGCATGCCTACAGGAAGCCCTTTACGGTCCCTTCCAATCGGGACGCTCATCCCCGGCAATCCCGCCAGATTTACAGAAATCGTATAGATATCCCCCAAGTACATTTTCAGAGGATCCTGCAGGCTCTTTCCCAGCTCCGGCGCCGTAGTGGGCGCCGCCGGTCCCAGGATCAGATCATAGCTTTCAAACGCCCTGTCAAATGCCTGTTTGATCAGCGCCTTGACGCGCAGCGCTTTCAGATAATATGCATCATAATATCCGGAGCTGAGTACAAAGGAGCCCAGCATGATCCGGCGTTTCACCTCCGCTCCAAAACCTTCGGAACGGGTCTTTTTATACATATTGTGAAGTCCCTCATAGTCCGCCGCGCGGTAGCCATATTTGACACCGTCAAAGCGCTCCAGGTTTGAGCTGGCCTCTGCGGACGCAATCACATAATATGCCGGGATCGCGTATTTTACCAGGCTCAGATCAAATTCCTCAATCACGGCCCCCTGTTCCTCCAATACCCTAGCCGCTTTCCAGACAGCATCAGCCACCTCCGGATTCAGCCCTTCCCGCATATAATCCCTGGGAATCCCGATCTTCATTCCCTTCACGTCGCGCGCCAGCGCGGAGGTAAAATCATAATCCTTCCGCTGTATGGAGGTGCTGTCCTTCTCGTCATGAGACGCAATAGCCTCCAGGACGGCCGCGCAGTCCGATACATCCCTTGCCACCGGCCCGATCTGATCCAGGGAGGAGCCGTATGCGATCAGCCCGTAACGTGAAACCGTGCCGTAGGTTGGTTTCAATCCTACCACTCCGCAAAAGGAACTGGGCTGCCGGATGGAACCGCCTGTGTCAGACCCCAGCGCGTACCAGCATTCCTGAGCCGCCACCGCCGCACAGGAGCCTCCTGAGGAGCCCCCCGGCACATGCATCAGATTATGAGGATTTTTCGTCGGCCCATAGTAGGAAGTCTCCGTCGTGCTCCCCATGGCAAATTCATCCATATTGGTCTTTCCGACGATCACCGCCCCGGCTTTCTGCAGATTCTTGACTGCCTCCGCCGTAAATGCAGGATGAAAATTGGAAAGGATTTTTGAACTGCATGTAGTCAGCTTCCCTTCGATACACATGTTGTCTTTGACAGCCGCCGGAACGCCCGCCAGAGGCCCGGTCAATTCTCCGCTGTCGATCCGCTTCTGTACCGCCTCTGCCTGCATCAGCGCTCCCGCCTCATCTAGTGTTACATAGCTGTTGATCTCCGGTTCCATTTCCTTTGCCTGCTCCAAAACCGCTTTCACGGCCTCCGTCACGGACACTTCCCGGGTTTTAATCTTTCTGCCCAGCTCTATCGCTGTCAGGTGTAATAAATCCATTGCCTTCACCGCCCTTTATGTTTTAGTACAAACCAGCCTTTGCAGACTGCCTTCCGAATCATCCGATTGTCTTCGGCACTTCGAAGCTGTCCTCTTTCCTGAGAGGCGCGTTCGCCAGCGTCTGCTCCTTATTATCGCCGTTGGTGACCACATCCTCCCGGAACACATTGCAGACCGGAAATACATGGGACATGGGCTCCACCGCCGAAGTATCCAGCTCATTCAATGTATCGATATAGTCCAGCATCTTTTCCATATCCGCCTTTGCGGCCTCTTTTTCCTCCCCGGACAATTCCAGCTTCGCCAGAATCCCCACATACTCCATCGTTTCGTCAGATATTTGATTCGCCATATATACACCTCTTCTTTGTGATATATCTAATTGCATTAATAGTATTGATAATATTCTTCGTAGTCTCCGGTCCCGATCACCTCGCTGGGCGTCAGCTCGAACGAAATGTCCTCCGCCGTGATCTCCATGTCTTCCTTCAGATACAGATTCCGGTAAGTATCGTCCATTTCTTCCCCGCTCAGCCAGTACGACACTTCATAATACCCGTCCTCATAGGCATCGTCCGATATTCTGCACCGAAGGGTCCCCCAGTCGGCTTCCTCAGAAGTTACCGCATGAAGATCATACACTCCCGGGACAATGCCTTCTCCTGCTTCCAGGGTTTCATCCTTTTCAAGGGAAACGGATTCCGTCATCGGGTTCTCCACAAACTCCATATCTTCTGTCTGTCCGTTTTCCGTAGTCATTCTCAGGAGCATGGCGTCCTTAATCGTAACATGTGCCCCCTTATAAAGGCGGACATCCTCCAAAACCTGCAGCTCGTCATACTCTGCCTGGGTTCCGAAAGCCTGCCAGATATAGATTCCGTTTTCCATATCCTCCAGGCTCAGCCCGCCTCTGCCGTCCAGAAGCTCTGCGGTAAAACTTCCCTCCGGCAGATGGACTCCTACCAGGTATTCCCCCTGGCCAAGCTCTGTCTCATAGTGCTCCCCCGTCTCGGACAGCTCTCGCTCCACGTATTCATAGGGTCCCACATATTCCGGTTCTCCCAGGCCTCCAAAATGCCGGCCATTTTCATCGAAATAATTTTTGCCCACCTTGATCACAAAAAGCGCCAGCAGGAACAGCGTCACTCCCACCTTGGCTCTTCCGGATGTCAGTTTCCTCTGCGCCTTATTCCCGCCTGTATTCCTGAACTTTTTATTCGCAAACTGATAGCTGTATTTTTGCCCAGGGCTTCCCTTTCCCTGCCGCGAAATGTCTTTCTTATTGTCCTTTTTCTCCGTATCGAAACTGCTCTTATCCCAAGTGTCCTGACCGGCTTTATGATCACATGGATCCGTGGCCTGGCTTTCATCCCCGTTCATGCTCTCTACCGCATAGCTTTCATTCAGATGATAATGCTTCTTTCGGATCTTTGTATTATCCAGTCCGCAGTCAGGACAGTATCCGTCGCACAGCTTACCCCCGCACAAATAGCATTCATTTTTCTTTGCCATTCTTCCTCACCTTCGCTTTCCGAGCAGAAGCCTCCTCAGGGGCTGCATCCGGATATGCCGCCGAATCCTTTACGGTTCCAGTCTGCTCAAGTCTCTCGGGAACAATGTCGTCTCCCGCACATTGTCCTCATCCATCAGTTTCATGGTCAGACGCTCCATACCGATTCCCAGTCCGCCATGGGGAGGCATCCCGTGCTTGAAGGCGCTCAGATACTGCTCCATGCCTTCCCCGGTCATCCCCCTGGCTTCCATCTTTTCCAGCAGCCTGCTGTAATCATGGATCCTCTGGCCTCCGGTGGTGATCTCCATTCCCCGGAACAACAGATCAAAGCTCAGTGTAAAGGTGGGATTCTCCGGATCATCCATTGCATAGAACGGACGCTTTTTTGACGGATAATGTGTCACGAACACAAAATCCGCATCCCACTCTTCTTTTGCGTAGCGGCTGATCAGGCTTTCCTCTTCCGGCTCCAGATCGAACGGATTCTTTATCCTCCGGTCATATTTTTCGGACACCAGACGCTTGATCTCGTCAAACCTCACAGCCGGAATCCGGTCCATCCCCGGCAGTTCCACGTCCAGAAGCTTTAATTCCCCCGCATACTCCTGCTTCAAAAGCTTCATGGTATACTGCAGGAATCCGGTTTCCATGGCCATGATCTCTTCGAACCCGTCGATGTAGCCCATCTCAAAGTCCAGGCTGGTATATTCATTCAAATGCCGTTTCGTGTTGTGCTTTTCCGCACGGAATACCGGCGCTGTCTCGAATACCCGGTCATAGACCCCCACCATCATCTGCTTGTAGAACTGAGGGCTCTGCTGAAGGATCGCCGGCCTGTGGAAATAATCCAGCTTAAACACATTGGCCCCGCCTTCCGCGCTCTTTGCCCCGATCTTCGGCGTGTGGATCTCCGTAAATCCTTCTCCGTAGAGGAAATCTCGGAATCCTCTTACAATTCCCTCCTGGAGCTTGAACTTGGCACGCTCCCTGAGGTTTCTCAGGGCAATGGGGCGGTAGTTCAGTTTTGCCTCCAATGAGGTAGACAGCTTCCATTTCCCGATTGCCAGCGGCATCGGCTCCGCCGGTTCGCTTAAGACCTCCACGGCCGAAATCCGGATCTCGATTCCATGGGGCGCTTTCTCTGAACTGATCAATGTTCCTGTTACCTCTACTGTAGCCGCTTCTTTCAAATCTTTCAAGAAAAAGTTTGTAATTTCTTCATCTGATACACACTGTACAAGTCCCTCCCGTTTTCTGAGGATGATAAAAGCCACATTGCCCATGTCACGGATCGTATGGATGGCGCCGTTCACCTTTACAGTTTTCCCTGCCATATCTTCTGCCAGCAATTCACGCAATTCCAATGTTTCTTTTTCTTTGACTCCGGTTACAAATTCCATGCTCTTTCTCTCCTTTCATTCCTGCTACGGATCACGCAAAAAGTCCCGGGATGCCATCTGCGCATCCCGGGACGGAATTTATTTCGATATAAAATCCGCGGTACCACCCGCATTGAACAGTCCTGCCTGCCCCCTTGCAGCTCAGAACTATCCCTCTCAACAATGCATATAACGCCTGCCCCGCGTACCGGCCTACTCTTCCTTCAGCCGGTCAGCTCCCAAGTGTTCCCTTACGGAGCCGCCGGAATCAATCTCATCCGCGGCAGCTCCTGACCGTCTTCCCTGTCTGGCGCTCTCAGTCGGTGACGCCGCTTTCCTGTCAGGTTCTGATGATCAGAGTCTTGTTCTCTGCCTTTGCTAATTTCGCACTTCATTGCGCTAAAATTATTTTTCAATGATAGCACAATCTTTTCTCCTTTGCAAGGTCTTTTTTTCGAAATTTCCAACTAGCTCATTCATTCGAAAAAGCCGTGCTGTCACACTCTTATGCCCGCTAATGAAGCCGCACATCTGAAAATATCTCATTCCAGCTCCTTTCGGACCACTTCCAGAGCCTTGTCGAGCTGGTTATCCGCATCCTCATTCTCCTCGTCCCGCTCATATTCTACTTCCACATCCGGGACGATCCCCACTTCGTTGATGCTTCTCCCGGAAGGCAGAAAATACTCGGACGTAGTGAGCTTGATATAGGATCCGTCCAAAAGACTGATGACCTCCTGGACCACCCCTTTTCCGTAAGTGGTCGTCCCTACGATCTTCCCTTTTTTATAATCCTGTACCGCACCCGAGAAGATCTCAGACGCGCTGGCACTGTATCCGTTCACCAGGACAGCCAGCGGACGTTGAAATTCCTGCTTGCCGTCACAGATATACTCCTCGGCCTCGCCCTCTCTATCCTCCGTGGACACGATGGTCCCCTTCGGAAGGATCAGCCTCAGCATATCCAGAACCGTATCCAGATCCCCTCCGGGATTGCTCCGCAGATCAATCACCAGTCCCTGCATTCCCTGACTGTCCAATTCATCCAGCGCCTCACGGAACTGCTCAAGAGTAACCTTGTCAAATTCTGTCACCCGGATATATCCTACCTGGGAATCTTTCATCTCATACTCCACGGTCTGCGCTTCCACAATACCGCGTACCGCGATCAGTTCCAGTTCTTCGGAATCCCGGATCACATGGAGGGTCACTTCGGTTCCCTCCTCCCCTTTGATCCAGGCGACCACCTGATTCAGGTCTTCATCCGTGATCTCATGCTCATCCACCTGATAGAGAATATCACCGGACTTGACGCCGGCCTTTTCCGCCGGAGAATCCCGGAACACATTGGTAATCGTCACTGCTTTTGTCTCATAGCTCTGGGAAAGCACTGCTCCGACCCCCGAGTATTCCCCGGAGATTCCCTGTACCAGTTCCTTAGCCTCCTCTTCCGTAAAATAGACGGAATACGGATCTCCCAGGGCGCGCACATATCCTTCATACATGCCCTCCGTAAGGGCCGCTTCATCAATCTCGTCCTCCCGGAGATAGACACTGTCGATCACTGCCCGGATCCGTTTCAGCTTTTCCTCCGAAAACTTCCCGTCCCCGCTCTCCTCCTTCATCACCGAGAGCTGGGGCACAGCGCTGACCACCGTCTTTTTAATCCCGCTTACGGCCGTCATAATACATAACATAGCAAGGGCGCCGCACAGCGCCCCTTTTAAAAATCTATACTTTTCGTTCATTCTCCGCTCCATGTCTTTTTGCTGTGATCAAAGCAGCAGAACACAGTCCTGTCCGCCGTTTGAAATCATTTTCAATTCTTTCCGCCCGCACATCTGGAATAATTTTACAAATATATCTGCGGGTTTACAGGGGATCCGTTCATCTCCACCTGAAAATGGAGGTGCGGACCGCTGGAATACCCGGTAGAACCCACATATCCGACCTGCTGTCCCTTGCTCACCGACTGCCCGGCAGTCACTGCCAGCGCGGAATGATGCATATACTTTGTCACCATTCCATTGCCGTGATCTATGACGACCCAGTTTCCTGCGCTGTCGCTCCATCCCGCAATCAGCACGGTTCCCGAATCAGCCGCATATGTAGGCGCCCCGCTTGACGCCGCAAGATCCAGTCCGTTGTGGAAGGAGTTGTCGAATGTCCGGTATCCGAAGGTACTGGAAACGGATCCGCTGGGACATGGATTCGTAAGCTGCCCGTTTCCGCTTATCACAACATCAGTGCTCGGAATGTAGGTGCTTCCTCCGCCCAAACCCGCCGCAGCCGCCGCTGCCGCCGCTTCTTCTGCTGCCTTCGCCGCGGCCGCTGCAGCCGCGGCCGCCGCTGCCTGTTCCTCTTGCTTCCTCTTCTCTTCCTCCGCCTGCCGGATCAATTCCTCCAGAAGGGCCGCGTTTTCACCGATCTGTCCTTCCAGGTCCGCAATCTGCAGATTCTTATCTTCCAGTAACTGCTCAACTTCTGCCTGCTTTGCGATCAGGGCATCCTGAAGATTTCTCAGGACCACGTATTCTTCCTGCAGGGCCTTTTCCTTTTCTTCGACTTCTCTGCATATATTCTGGAAATCCACCAGCTTATCCCTGTCGTATTCGGAAAGCTGGTTGACATACTCCACATTATTCAGAAATTCCCCCATATTCTGGCTGTTCAGCAAGACCTCAATGAACTGGGTATTTCCCACCTCATACATGAAACGAATACGTTTTTTCATGCTTTGGTATTGTGTATTTTCATCTACCTTCGCCTTCACAAGATCATCCTCGGCCTGCCTGATCTCTTCCTGCTTTTGCGCCAGCTTTTCCTGCGCCACGTTCATCTCCCCGATGATCTGATTCAACTGTTCCGTCAGCGCATTCTTCTCTGCCTCCGCAGCTTCCTTCTCTTCATCAAGCTGATCCGCCTTTTCCTGTGCTTCTTCAATCGTAGTCGCATGTACATTTGTCACTGGTCCCATGCACAGCGCGACTGCAAGTACCCCACTTATTATACTCCTCTTACATTTTTTCATACAACCCACCTTATCATTTACATCTTTTGAGATCACACAGTGGTTACGGTTCACGGCCTGACCGGCCGCAAACTGTAACGCATACAGCCCATTGAAAAGTCGCCTGCCGGCGTGGGACTGGATGTCCGCCCCATCACTGAATTGGCCGGATGCCGCGCAGCAAGCGCACGACACCGTGTGAGCAGTAACCACAGTGCCGCGCGCTCGCCGCGTGGCTGCGTGGCACCATGAATCGTAACTTCAGACCTTCAGATGCTTGCGTACGGTAAAGTAACTTCCAAGGAAACCGATTCCTACTCCGAGCCCCAGTCCGATGGGCAGCAGATAGCGGTATACGGTGATCACAGGGAGGAAGTCGATAATATTCGTCAATATACTGAACTTCTCCATAATATATGCAACTGCCCTTCCATAAAGCACATACAGAAGCGCAAGCGGCAGCACCGCGCCTACCAGTCCGATGATCAGACCTTCGATCACGAACGGGGAACGGACCACGAAGTCCTTGGCGCCGATATATTTCATGATCGCGATCTCTTCCTTCCGAACCGTGATACCCATGGCAACCGTGTTGCTGATCAGGAAAATGGAAACTCCGAACAGCAGCAGGATAATCGCGACGGAAATGTACGCCACCAGCACATTCACACTGGAGAGCATATTCGCAACCAGGTCGGACTTCTTCACGCTTCGTACTCCGTCCAGGCTTCCCGCAAACCTTACCAGATCCTGCTGGGTAGAGGAAAGCGATTTGCCGCCGCCCATCAGGGTGATATCCTTGTCGTCATCCAGCGTCTTCATATAAACCTCGTAGTTGCTGGAATTTGCCAGAGGATTGTCATTGCGGAAGCCGTCCGCAAGTTCCTCATTCTCTCCGAAATACTTGGTTCTGAACTCTTCCCACGCATCATCCGCAGATACATACTTCACGTCGGACACATCGTCTCTCCCTCTCAACGCCTGTCCGATATTGTCAATCTGCGCCTGGGTAATGCCGTCTTCAAAGAATACGGTGATCGCTACCCCTTCTTCCGCGCTCTTGATAATATACTGAAAGTTGAATAATATCGAAAAAAACAGTCCAAACAAAAAAATACAAGCAGACATCGTGGCAATAGACGCAAGTGAAAACATCATGTTCCTTCCGATATTCTTAACCCCTTGTTTTATCACATATCCTATCGTACTAATCCTCATCTATATACCCACCTTTTTGTTCATCACTGACGATCACGCCATGCTTCATGGTGATCACCCGTTCATTCATCTCGTTAACGATCTCCTGGTTATGTGTTACCACAAGAACCGTAGTCCCCCTCTCATTGGCCTCCTTCAGAAGGCTCATGATCTCCCAGGAATTGGTCGGATCCAGGTTACCAGTCGGCTCATCGGCCAGCAGGATCGCCGGCTCGTTCACGATCGCCCTCGCGATCGCCACACGCTGCTGCTCCCCGCCCGATAATTCCTTGGGATGGGATTTGTACTTCTGGGCAAGCCCTACCAGTGAAAGCGCGGCAGGAACCTTCTTTTTGATCACTCTGGTCGGCGTCTCGGTAACACGCAGGGCAAACGCGATATTTTCATAGATATTCCGGTCCTTTAACAGGCGGAAATCCTGGAATACCACGCCCAGCCCTCTTCGGTACTTCGCAATGTGCCGATGCTTCATTCGGTTCAGGTTCCGGCCATTGACGATGATCGTCCCCTCTGTCGGATCCAGTTCCTTCATGATCAGACGGATCAATGTAGACTTGCCTGATCCGCTGTCTCCTACAATGAAAACAAATTCACCCTTTTCAATCTTGACGGATACTCCATTGAGGGCGGCATTGCCCTTTGTGTATTCCTTCGTTACGTTCTTTAGTTCAATCATATGCTCCTCCTGAACACCATACTTTATCGGACGTACTTTGTCCGCCTCGCCGGCTGTTTCTAATACTCCAGTGTTTCCATATACTTCATGTACTTCACGACCATCAGCGCGATCTTGAATGTAATTGCGTCCTCAAACACGCGCAGATCCAGCCCTGTACTCTTCTGCAGCTTATCAAGCCGGTAAACCAGAGTATTTCTGTGGATATAAAGCTGCCTGGACGTCTCTGATACATTCAGGCTGTTCTCAAAAAATTTATTGATCGTCGCAAGCGTCTCTTCATCAAATTCATCCGGAGACTTCCCTTCGAAAATCTCTTTTATGAACATCTTGCACAGCGGAAGCGGAAGCTGATAGATCAGACGCCCGATCCCCAGGCTGCTGTATGCCACAATATCCTTCTCCACATAAAATATCTTACCCACATCCAGCGCCAGCTTTGCCTCTTTGTAAGACTTGGAGACTTCCTTGATATCGTTCACGACCGTACCGTAGGCAATATGCATCTGCTCATCTCCGCTGTCCTCCCGCAGGATCGTCAGCATTTCCTTTGCCATCCTGGCAAGCTCCCTGCTGCCGTCCTTCTCAGACAACTCCTTTACGACGATGATATTCCTCTCATCCACAGCCGTAACAAAATCCTTTGCCTTTCCGCCCAGAAGGTTGCGCACATTATCCAGGGCAGCGCTGTCCTTCTCGTGCGAAGTCTCAATAATAAAGATAACACGTTTTACTTCTGTGTCAATATGTAATTTTTTGGCGCGGTTATAAATGTCCACCAGAAGCAGATTATCCATCAGCAGATTTTTTATAAAATTATCCTTGTCAAACCGCTCTTTATATGCCACCAGGAGATTCTGGATCTGGAACGCGGCGATCTTGCCCACCATATAGGCGTCATCGCTCTCCCCGCCTGCCAGCAGGATATATTCCAGCTGCTGCTCGTCGAAAATCTTGAAAAACTGGCAGCCCTGGATCACCTGGCTGTCCGCCGGAGAAGCACCAAATGATAAAATTGCATCCTCAAAATCTTTACTCTCGCCAAATGTACTTGCCAGCACCTTTGCTTCCGTGTCAAATACACAGAAATCAATTCTGGAAATACTCTTCAAACCCTCAATCGTATTCAGAAGCACCTGATTCGTTATCATAATTTATCTCCTCCGCTCATCTCCACTTGTCCATGTGCATTTTTCACAAATTCCGTTCTCCTGTTTCAAATAAGAACACACACATATCGTATATATGTTAATACAAAACGCCCAAAAAATAAAGAGGAAATCCATGATATTTATGCATTCCCCCATATATTTAACAAAAAATTCATTTTTTGCCGTTGTATCGTAATTATGCATTCTGCCGAATTTACAGATTTTTCCTTTTTTTCCTGCCGGCGCCCGCGGTGTTCACGGCAGCCCTTTTCCTATTCTTTTATGTGTCTGCTTTTCTGTTGATCGACCAGGTGGATGAATGCTCGTTTCAATAAAAACTTTTTCAGCTTCCCGGCAGGTTTCTTTTTCCTGTCCTCCTGCAGCAGAGACAGGCTGCAGCCGATCCAGACACGCGCATTCAAAAGCGCCTTTGCCTCAGAGATAAAATTCTCCTGTTCCGGATAGCCAAGCACGGACAGGATGCAGTCCGGTTCCACGCCGTTGATCTCGTTGATCACACTGTCCTTCCTGCCTCCGTCCGGCAGTACGGCCTGTCCTGCCGGCAAAAAGCCTTTTGCGCAGCTTCGGAGCTTCTCCAGAAGAAGAAGTAAGTCCGTCTCCTGTTCCGCCAGAAGAAAGACCTTCTTCCGGGTCCTCTGGAGATACTTGAAGAACATCTTTAAAAATACCCGCTTTTCCAGCTCCTTCATCAAATGTCCGTTGAGCTGGGAAGCCCCCTCCGAAAGCCCGGCCGCCTTCTCCGAAGCCTCCAGGATCTCCTTCTCCCCAGGCAGGACCAAATCCATCTTCTGCATCTTCTCCCGCCACTTTGGATCATCCTGCCCCTGTACCAGCAGTTCCAGGGTCACAATCTCAACGGTGCTGACCGTTTCACTTTCCATAAACTGTACGATTCTTTTGAGCGTGTCCTTCGCAGTCAGTGCATCGATGTCTATCTCAAAGATATCTATCTTGTTTTCCATGACAACTCACCCGTTTCTTTTCCCGATTCGTTACTGTCCGCCGCCTGTCAAGCCATGAACAGAAGCCCCGATTCGTACAATTGTATCAAAAATGTCCTCTTTTTTCAACCATCTGGATTTAATTTCACACTTTTATAACAGTTTGCCGGTCATGCAGGCAAACTCCCCGCGGGATATGCGCCTCTGGGCATCCTACCGTTTCATTCTGTTTCTTTACTGTGCTTCCGAAGCCTTCCCGCCGTTTTCCTCTGCCCGCATCCGCTTTCTGCGGGTGATCATTCCGCCGATCCGCCCCGTTTCCTTGGAGGACAGGGAACGCCATCCATCCTGCATGACCCGGTCAAGCAGCCCCAGCTCCTCCGCAATCTCATATTTTAACTTTTCCTCCGGCTCCAGATTCTTCAAGTCGATCTTCTTATTCTTCTTTCCAGACATGACAGCCTCCTTCTTTTATATAAAACATAATACGCTGGGTCCGCGCATCTTTACGCGCCGCGCTGATGCCGTTTCCCGCCGTACACAAGGAGTATTGCCAGAAAGTAAAAAGGCATTCACAAAAGAATGCCTTTTCTCAGCAGCCCGGGTATATGACTGTGAGCCGTAATTGAGTTTTACATTTCATCCGGTATGATCACTGCCGCAGCAAAATATGCCAGCCCGCAGGTGCCGAAGCTGCACACCCCGGCCAGCGCCACACCCAGCCGGATCAGCGTCGGATCGATATTAAAATATTCTCCCACGCCTCCGCACACTCCGCAGATCATCCGATTCTGCCTTGAACGATATAATTTCTTTCCATCCATGATTCATTTCTCCCTTCTGCTTCGATTGACTTTTTCATTGTTCTGAATCTAAAGGCAGGCATTCCGCCGGCTGCCGTCAGCCGTCAAAGGACACATCCACCACGCCGATGCCGCATTCGATCTCCATCTTTCTGCTTCCGCCGTTATTGATCTTGCGTTCGCTGCCCAGCCCGCTATAGGTATCGTCTCCCACAGTCACGGAGCCGATCCCGCATTCCACTTCATAATCATAATCCTCCCTGCTTCCCGCTGTCGAGTATCTGACGGTTCCTACCCCGCATTCGATCTTCACCTTTTTCAGGGCATCTCCGTACAGATCGGCTTCTCCGGCGCCGCATTCCAGATCCAGTTCGTTTGCCGTAAAGGAATCCAGATACACCTGTCCTGCTCCGACCTCAATCTTGAGTTCCTCTGCCTGAAAGTGATCGGCTGTCAGGCGGCCTTCCCCGACCATGACCGAAGCCTCCCGAAAACGCTGGCCCGCGGGAATCTGAATGAGCAGGGTTCCTTCGGGTTCATATACGCTGTACACCAGGTTTTCCCATTTCTTTTTATTTTTCAGTTCAATCTTAAGTTCCCCATCCTTGTGGGATATCTCCAGATCATCCAGGATATCCTGCTCCATATCACCGGTATCTACGAGGATTTCTCCGCCGTCCCATTCCAAGATCTCCACGTCCAGACGGGTCACATCAATCTCCAATTCCCGGATATCCGAAAATTGCTGTTCCGCCTGTGGAGCGGTGTGTTCTCTGTCATTTGCGTCATCATAACTCTCTGCTTCCCCATCATAGTCTTCGGAAAACTCTCTGTCTTCACGGACAGAGTTTTCATAATGATCCTCCAAAAAGCGCGCGTCCACATCCCGGAGACCGAATGCGCTCCGGACCGTTTCCATGGTCGCTCCCAGCAGCCATCCGGAAATGCACAGCGCGATCCCCAGGATGCCAAGAGAAACGCACATGATCCAAAATACCTTCCAACGTTTTTTCATCTTCTACACCCCTGCCTTTCTATGGAATGGCTTCCGGCAGATCCCCACCAGAAACCGGAACAATGCCGGATAGACCAGCATACACAGGCGTACCGCCGCCACTGCCGCCACCAGGCCGATCACAAAGATCAGAAGCCCGATCCCCGTTGTCAGAAGCGCCACGGAAGGCAGAAGGATCAGCTTGGAAAGCCCCACGCAGGTGATCACGATCCCGGCGATCACGACTGCCGCGGCGCCGATCACCAGCGCAAAGAATATGGATATCGCGGCAACGGCAATCCCGAAAATAACCGCGGCTACAGCAATCACAGCCGGAAATGCCACCGGCAGCGCGCAAAAGACGATCAGCACGACCAGCAGGATCTTTAGACCACGGTTCGTCCATGGCCCGCCTTTCTGCTGATAGGAAGTATTCCCCTGATTCCCGTTTCCATATGCATTTCCATACGTATCCTTTCCATTATTATATGCGCCGGCGCCGCTTTCATACGCCTTGCTTCCGTTTCCATAGGAATAGTCGCTTCCTTCCGGCTTCCCATATGCGCTCCCGCTATAGGAGCTTTTCTCCTGCCCCTGGTAGGAATACCTGTTCTGGGACTTCTTCTCCTTCTTCGGCTCCCGGCGCATCAGATCATCTTTCTTCGCAAAGCGTTCATCCGTGTATCCGTATTCCGTAAACTCTCCGCCGTCCATTCCGCCGTTTCTCAGGCCGGCCTTGATTAGCTCGGCAACCTTCCGCGGACTTCCAAGCTCCGAAAGCACCTGGTTCTCGTTCTCCCTGCCCGCATCCGCAAAGTAGTCCGAATAGTACTGCAGCGCCTCCTCCTTCTCTTCCTCCGGGACTCCTGCAAGCAGTCCTCCCAGTTCTTTCATAAATTCCTCATAGCTCATACAGTCATCCCTCCTTCAAATATATCCGAAATCTTTTTAGAATAATTCTTCCATTCTGTCTTGTACAGATTCAATTGTACCGCACCCTTTTCCGTCACCTTATAGTACCGTCTGTTTCTTCCGTCAAACTGCCTGTCGTAGACCTCCAGGCATTCATCCTTCTGCAGCCGCCTCAGAACGGGATACAGCGTCGATTCTGATACATCAATCGCCTTGCGCACGTCCTGCGTGATCCTATATCCGTAGGTCCCTTCCGCCTCCCGGGTCACCACCGCAAGGACGATCGCGTCCAACAGCGCCGCGCCAGTATTAAATACCATTCAATCACCTCTTTACTGTCTTAGAGCATTCTCGGAAACTCTTTGTGCCCAGATTTGCGAGAATGCTCTTTTAAGATTAGTATGAGATAAACTTTCACGGCTAATCCATATGATGATACACTCTTCACAATCCAAATAATATTACATTTTTCTTTATATTGTTTCTTTTTTCATATTATATTCAATATAATATTGTTTGTCAATATTATTTTATATTTTTTATGCAAAACGCGCGTAAGAACTTGTTTAGCAATTCTTTACGCGCGGCACATATCCGATCGTCAGCGAAATCCTTTTCCGCTTCGTTTTTCAAACCCGGATCTCTTCTCCTAATGTAAAAGAATAAATCAGCTTTTCCTTCACCTTTTTTCCAAGTAACAGCTCCAGCGCTTCCGCATAATATTCTAACTGGGCATGGTATTTTTCTTGCAGATCCTCGGCCCTTTTTACCTTGTCCGTCTTATAGTCCAGCACCACCAGCTCTCCGTCCTCTTCAAAGTATACGTCTATGATTCCCTGGATCAGGATTGCTTCCCCGCCGGTCTCCTCCGGGTAGATCTCTTTCGCGTCCACCCCCAGAACAAAGGGCTGTTCCCTGTAAAGCCGGGACTGCCGGGCAGCCCGGTGCATCCGCGCTCCGGAGGCGCAGCGCAGAAATCCAAGGATATCCCGGATCCGGATGCAGTCCGCCATTTCTTCGGACAGCTTATTTTCCTCACAGAGCCTTTTGATGACCTGCTTCAAGCTCTCTTCCTCATATTCTGCCGTAAAATCCAGAAGCTCCAGCAGCTTATGATACGCGCTTCCCCGGGAAGCCCCCGCAAGCTCCTCCTGTTCCTGCAGAAATTGGGGAATCAGAGGGATCACGTCCGGCTCCTCAAAAATCTGCTCCCCGCTCTCTTCTGAGAGGTAGGCCCGTTTTTTCAGCTCCGACACCGTGAATTTCATTTTCATCTTCCGGTCATTCTCATAGGGATAGGAAAATCCGGCCTGCTCCTCCAGGCGTGCCTTCAATTCCGGCGCATAGACCCGGCTGGTATCCCAGTGCTCCAGCACATCTCTTGCCAGCATGTCTCCTTTTTCCTCGGCCGCGTCCAGGAGCGCCGCGTCCCGGCTGCTTCGGATCTGGATGCGGATAGGAGCCTCTCTCCCGCAGACAGCCGGGAGCACCCAATCCAGACAGCATCTCGCGCCGGCCAGCCGGTAAAAGGGGAGCGCCCCTTCCCGGTTGGCTCCTTCCCCCTGCCGGGCAGCTTCTTCCAGCACCTTTTCCGCTTCCGGAAGCTGCCCGGTGAGGATCAGCTTTTCCTTTGCACGGGTCATGGCCACATAGAGCACCCGCAGCTCCTCCCCCAGATTTTCCAGCATGACCTCCCGCTGGATGATCTTTTTCAAAAGGGTGGGGATCCTGGTCCTCCGTTTCAGATCCACCGCGTCGATCCCTACGCCCCATTCCGGATGGATGATCATGCTGCCCCTCACATCCTGGGTGTTGAACCGCTTGCCCATGCCTGCCACAAACACGATCGGAAATTCCAGGCCCTTACTCTTATGGATGCTCATGATCCGCACCGTATCAGACTGTTCGTCCGCAATATTGGCCTCCCCGTAGTCCACATTGTATTTTTGAAGCTGCTCGATATAACGCACAAAATTGAACAGTCCTTTGTAGCTGCTCCCTTCAAATGCCGCCGCCTTTTCCACCAGCATCTCCAGGTTGGCCGAACGCTGTTCGCCCCCCGGCATTGCGGCAATATACAGACCGTACCCGGTGTCCTCCATGATCTTCCAGAGCAGCTCATGGATTGCCGTAAAGGGAACCATATCCCGAAAATGCTCCAGCTGCCGGTAAAATGCGTCCAGACGCCTCCACAGCTCCTGCCCCTGGTTTTCTTCCCCGGGATCCTGCATCCGCCCCGCATTCACATATTGCTCCGCGGCTTCATAAAATGTCCCTTCCGGAGCCGCCGCGCGGAGCTCCGCCATCTGCCCCGCGTCCAGACCCGCAAAAGGAGACGCCAGCACCGCCGCTAGGGGCACATCCTGTCTCTGGTTGTCCAGAAGCCGCAGGTAATCCAGCAGTACGCTGACCTCATAGGCCTCAAAATATCCCTCCCTGCTGCCTGCATAGGCCGGGATCCCTTCCTCCATCAGAACCGCCGAAAATACATCTGCCCAGCCCCGGATGCTCCGGGTGAGGATCACCATATCCTGATATCTGGCTTTCCGGTACTCCCCGGTCTTTTTATCTTTCACCTGCCCGTTCCGGACCAACTCATGGATCCGCTTTGCCACCATCCGGGCTTCCAGCTGCCGGTCCGTCCCTTTGGCATACTCTGCGCCGTCCTCTTCTTCCGGCAGTTCCGATTCCGAGGTATCCAGAAGAAGCAGCTCTGTTTCATTGACCGAAGTTCCATCCTCTCTGAGGAGAGGTTCAAAGTCCGCGCCGGGATAGAGCGCCGCCTGACCGTCATACACGATTCCGCCCAGCTCTTTGCGCATGATCCGCCGGAACACGTCATTTACACTGTCCAGCACCTCCGCCCTGCTTCGGAAATTCCGGTGCAGATCAATCCTCTGCCTGTCGCTGTCTCCGGTATCATAGGTATCATATTTTTCCATGAACAACTCCGGCCTGGACAGACGGAAGCGGTAGATGCTCTGCTTCACGTCCCCAACCATGAAAATGTTGTTCTTCCCCCGGCCCACCGTGGAAACGCTGGTCAAGATCGCCTCCTGGATCAGGTTGCTGTCCTGGTACTCATCAATCATGACCTCCGCGAACTGCTCCTGATATTCCCGGGCCGCCAGGGACGGAATCAGCTCCCCTTCCTGCTCCTCCGTCAGGATCCTCAGCGCAAACTGCTCCATATCGCTGAAATCGATCATATTTTTTCTCTGCTTTTGTTCCGCGAATGCCTCTCCGAACCGGATCACCAGCTCCGTAAACACCTTCATGACACCGTAGGAAGATTCCATGTCCTCCAGCAATTCCTCCGGTCTCTCATAGAAATAGGTTGCCGCCAGGTCCTTCACCAGCTTTTTCATCTGGTCCCGGAGCGCCTTAACCTGGTCCCGTTTTTCCGGAGACACGCTTTCGTCCTTTTTCGCAGACAGCCGTTTCCAATTGGCAGACAAGATCCGTTCATACAATCCGGCAAATGTATCCGCAGCCAGGATCCCCTCCAGCATCTCCCGGTCTGATTCCAGCATATCCCCATACATATAAGGCCCGTCCGGCTCCTCGCAGATCCGGATTCCCTGAGTCAGAAGCTCCCGGACATCCGCAAGATACTGCTTCACCTGCGCCATGGCTTTCCGGAAATACACCGGCTCCGGCGCGCCATTGCTCACGGCTTCCGCTGCATCCTGCGCGTCTGCCGCTTCTGATCTTTCCGGCGCGTCCTGCGCGTCTGCCGCATCCGGCGTGTTCGGTAGATTCTGCCCGCCTGCGCCTTCCGGCTGCCCCTGCGCGCAGGGCGCATACATCTGCGCGCACTGCCTAAGCCACTTCTCGGGCTGGGGATAGCTTCTGGAATACTCGTAGAGCTGCAGGATCAGTTCCTCCAGCTTCCGGTCATTTCTCCCGCTCCCCAGCTTTTCCACAAACTCCAGAAAACCTTCCGTCCTCTCCTCATAGCATTCCTCCAGCAGATCCTCCAGGACATCCTGCTTCAAAAGCTTTAATTCCCCCTCCTCCGCGATCCGAAACCCGGGATCAATGTCAATAACATGAAAATGCTCCCGAATCACCGAAAGGCAGAAGCTGTGGATGGTGGTGATCTGCGCGCTGTGGATCAGGGTCGCCTGACGCTGCAGATGCACGTCCTCCGGCCTGTTTTCCAGCTCCTTTTCAATGGCTCCCCGGATCCGTTCCTTCATCTCCGCGGCCGCGGCCTCTGTAAATGTAACGATCAGGAGACGGTCCACATCCACCGGATGGTCCGCATCTGTCAGGATCCGGATGATCCGCTCCACCAGCACCGCTGTTTTTCCCGAGCCTGCTGCCGCGGATACCAGGATATTCCGGTTCCGCAGTTCGATCACCTTTTTCTGTTCCTCGGTCCATTGTACTCCCATTTACAGCTCCCCTCCTTTCCCTGCATCCGCAATTATTTCTTCATTCTCCTCTTTCTGTAGCCGCCTTGCGCGGTATGTTTCCTCTGCTTCCTCCCGGATATGCTCCAGGACCTCTTCCTTTGAGTAATTCTCCAGGCTTCGGTAAGCATACCCGTCCAGCCGCGGATCAAAGCCGCAGATCCCGCGGTAGGCACAGTAATCGCAGCCTGTACTCCCGTTCAGCTCATAAGGCGCGGCCTCCGCATGTCCCTCTCCCATCCGGGCTTTCAGCTCCTGTTCCTTCTTCCTTGCAAAGGCCAGAAACAGCGCAAAGTCCTCCGGCGGCAGGGCGCGGGAGCTTTTGCTCAGGCTTCCGTCCTTATTTCTCCCCACCGGGATCAGATTGGAGCTGCCGCTCAACCCCCGTTCCAGATGTTCGATCACTGTATCATCCGCGTTCACCAGACCGTCCAGCCGGAGCTCCTTCAAAAGCTTCCCTTCCAGGACCCGGTCATTTGATTCCTTCTCCACAAAAGGATCCTGCATACGATAGTAAAAGATTCCCGCCGGAACCACTTCCTTCCCCGAATCCTTTCCCTTTTCGTTTTTCTTTTTTTCCAGCTCAAGGGCCGCGTTGAGATACACCGGAAGCTGCATCTGAAGTCCATGATAAAATGCAGTGATGTCAAAGCTTTTCATCCCGGTCTTATAATCCGTCACTTTGACATAGACATTTCCATCATCCTCGCAGGTATCAATCCTGTCAATCTTCCCGCTGCCGAATTTCAGCTCAAAACCGCTGGGACGGAAATCCCCCTGAGCCATCTGCTTCGTCAGCGCCCACACGGAGCGCCGGATCAGATTCGTGATCCGTGTGATCATATACTCATTGCGGGCGCTGCTGAACAGCACTGTATTGCCGTAGTCCGCAATGCTCTCCTCCACGCTCTCCCGAATCAGCCGCTCCCGAAGCTCCTCTGTCAGCTCCGTCCAGTCCATCCGGTACTCCTCCGCCTTCCGCGCAAACCGCTCCATGGACTGGTGGGCGATGTTTCCCAGATCCAGTGATTCGAACTGGTACTGCTCCCGCTCTGACAGTCGAAGCCCATAGGTCAGGAAATGAGCATAGGCGCAGGAGGCGAACTGCTCCAGCCGGGTCACGCTCACCCGGGAAGCCTCTCCGAACAGCCGATCCGCCGCTGCCTTTGCCAGAAGGTCCGGCTCCTTCCTGTAAAATGCCGCGTCCAGGATCCGATCCATTCCCTCCGGCTCCTGCTTCCGATACCAGGTATACAGCTCCTTCCATTCTCCGTCCAGTCCCTGCCTCCTGCCGCGAAGGCCCCTGGCAACAAAAGCCGCGCCCCTATCCCGGGTCAGTTCCTGTTCCGAAAGGGTGCGCATTTCCTCATCTGACACCGGAATCTCTGGGAACAGACGGCGGATATCCTGGATCAGATAGGCCGGCCGCAGAGCCTTTCCGTCGGAGGATACCTTGCTGAAAGAAAGATACAGCTTTTGAGACGGCTTCGTCAGATTCATATAGAGATAAAATTTCTGGATATAGGTCTTTTCCTTTGCTCCCGGAGACAGGGACAGCTTTTGTTTGGTAAATTTTTCCCTGTCCCGTTCCGACAGAAGTCCCCCCTGCCCCAGATTTCCCGGAAGGAAGGTGTCGTTGGCCCCCATGAAAAACAGGACCTTCAGGTTATTCAGCCGGGTCCTCTCCACATCCCCAATGACCACCTGGTCCAGGCTGGGAGGAATGACCCCCACCTTGGCCTCCTCCAGCCCGGCATCCAAAAGCTCCCGGTATTCCTGCAGGGACACCGGCTCCTCCCCCAAAAGCTCCACAAATTTGTCAAACAGCTCGATCACAATGCGGTAAACCTGGGAGTACTCCTTTGCCAGCGCCAGCTCTCCCATGGACTGGAACAAAAGCTCCTGCTTCCGGATCTGTTCCTGGAGCTTCTCCTGCACAAAATATTCATACACGGCAAGCGTAATGTCCCCCACCGTCTTCTTTCGTTTCCGCAAAATAAACAGCAGATTTTCCAGCTTTTCCACAAACCGGACCCGAAGGCTGTTGAGAAGCTGAAGCTCCTCCTCCGTGCATCCCCTGGCCGGCCTCAGCCAGGGCTCCTGCCACTTTTTATGGCCCCGGATCCCCAGTGCGATCACATAATTCTCCAGCCGGTCCGTCTCATCCCTTGTAAACCCGGATATCCCGGTGCGCAGAAAGCGGAATACGCTTTCATAGGAAAAATTTTCATCCGCCATTGCCAGAAGACTCCGCAAATACTCCACAAAGGCATTCAGGAGGATGCTTTTCTTGTGATCCATAAATTCCGGGATTCCAAAGGTATCGAATGCCTTTTCCAGATGCGCCGCATAGGTGTTCATATCGCTGGCGATTACCGCCACGTCCCGGTAGCGGTATCCATTTTCCCGCACCAGACGCCGAATCTGGGACGCCACAAATTCCGCTTCCTCTTTCGGGTTGCGCACAGCATGGAGGGAAACCGAGTCTGCCGCAAAATTCTTTCCACAGTCTGCAGATCCCATACCAGAGGTTCCATGCTTTTTTGCGTCTGCCGTCTCCGCGCTGCTGGTTCGATCTTTCCCTTCTTCCGCAGAAACTGCATCCAAAGCCGTCTTCCGTCCTTTCCCCGCATACCGAAACAGCCGTTCTTCCAGCAGCCCCAGCGCCGGATTTTCCTGAAAACGCCGCACCGGTTTCCCATACAGGTATACCGGATCCTCCACCATGGTCTTCTGCTCCCCTGCGATCTTCACCAGCCCGGTCACCATCTGCTTGCTGATGGCGAACAGCTGATAGGGATGCAGATACACAAACGGATCCTCCCTCTCATCCATGACAACCGTGACTACCACCTTTTTACACGCCTTCATCAATTCTCCCAGCAGCTTATTCTGCACTGGGGTAAATCCGGTGAATCCGTCCAATGCCACGACGCTGTTTTTCAAAAGGGCCGACTCCGGAACCAGATCGCTCAGGACGTCCAGCAATTCCTCCTTTGTGATATATTTGTCCGCCAGATACTCCTCAAAACCTTCGTATACCGTCCGGATATCCGATAATTTGTAATACAGATAGCTCTCCGGCTCCAGCGTTTCCAGAAACGCGTCCAGCTCCTCCAGCCCGATCCCATACTGGGTAAACTCGGAGATCACGGACTTCACCTCGCTGATATACCCCTGCTTTTTCAAATTCCCCTTCAGGATTTTCAGGTCTTTTTCAAACTTCCCAGCAATTTTACGCAGGATCAGATTCTTCCCCTCATCGTCCAGCACCCGGTGGTCCTCCTTCCCCAGCTCCTCAAAGATCCGGTGGGAAAGGCGTACAAAGCTGAGCACATCAATGTTCATGATCCCATGCCGGGGATGGGCCATGCACAGATCCTTCTGGGTCTGCATGGTAAACTGCTCCGGCACCAGCACCAGATAATTTGTTTCTGGGTGCTCTATGGAATCCTTTACGATCTGCTCATATAAATAGTGAGACTTCCCAGCCCCTGAATTTCCGAAAATAAACTGTAACGACATGATCATTCCCCCTTGCTTTCTGTTTGCGGCGAATCATTCAGCAGTGCTTTGATTAATTCATTTTTACTTTTCACATTGACCTTCGAATAAATATTGTGGGTATGCGTTTTCACCGTTCCCATAGATATATACAGCTCTTCACAGATTTCCGCGGTGCTTTTGTGGTCCGCCATGCATCTCAAGATTTCCGCCTCACGCGGGGTCAGCTTGTACCGTTGGGTAAATACCGGAACCCCTTCCCGAAGGTTCGTCCCGGCAAAGTCTGAGACCGTCGGCGGTATGGACGGCTCCTCCGGGGCTTCACGGACGGACGGCGCCTTATCAATCTGCGGAATGCATCTGCCCATGGAATAAATACAGAGAAACATCCACAAAAAATTCTCTGAAAAATTCCGTTCCGAGATATACGGGATATCCGACAAAAAGAAATCAATATGAGAAATGACCAGACTATCCTCCAGCAGGATGCAGATGTTCAGCAAAAATACTCCGAAAACAGGAAGGGTATGCCTGCCCATCTCTTCCCTTCTCTCAGGCTCCTGTTCCAGAAACAGGCAGATCCCGAACCAGGCACAATACCCCATCCTGTAAAACTGGCGTACGGAATAGAACAGCCAGACCACCAGCTCAGTCTGAGGCTGAAACACCAGATATATGCAGGCCGCAAGCATGGGCAGGATGGTCAGCACATCCCTGTTTTTCCATTTCCGCCCGGTGATCCAAAGCAGGATCAGCAAATCCAGCAGGAGGATTCCCGCGGAGATTCCGATTCTGAGTGCCGGATAGCTGATGTGGTTCAGATCCTCTGGGTGGATCAGACCTGTCGGAAGCCCGACAAATACGATGTAATGCAGTTCCACTAATTCGATCAGCCAGCAGACGAACAGCAGGATCAGATACAGGTATTGCGGTTTCTTTGTCCGCAGATAGAGAATCCCTGCCGGGGAGATGGATGCCGCGCAAACGCTGATCAATATTACACTGTAAAAAAATATCACCTTTTCCAAATCTTCTACCTCTTTTTATTGGAGAGCACTCACAGGAACTCCGTTGTGCAGCCGATTTCCGAGAATACTCCAGAAAAAATCAACGCTGCCATCTTCTGGATTGAATCCTCTATCTCGTCTTTGTCAGGGCACGGATCAATTCCTGCCTGCTTTTCACATTGGCCTTCATATAAATGTTATGGGTATGGGTTTTCACGGTTCCGGTTGAAATGTTCAGCTCTTCACAGATTTCCGCAGTTGTCTTATATTGAAGGATACAATCCAGAATCTGTATTTCACGGGGTGTAAACTTATACTCCTCCGACACAGTCGCCAGGTATCCGAACCTCGCCGCTTCCGATGCCATCCCTATACCGCTGTTTTGTTCGGCCCCTGCGGCCGCAGGCATCAATCCGGATGTGCGCCCAGGGCCGGATCTGCCTATAGCCCCGGATATCGGCACAGAAGCGGATATACCTGCGGCTCCGGGTGCCGGCATGGAATCGGATACTCGCATGCCTCCGGGTGCCGGCGCAGCACCGGATACTCCCATGCCTCCGGGTGCCGGCGCAGCACCGGATACTCGCGTGCCTCCGGGTGCCGGCGCAGCACCGGATACTCCCATGTCTCCGGGTGTCGGCACAGGACTGGATACTGCGGCAGACGTTCCGCCCTGTTCCAGCTCCCGGACACAGTAGACCATGGAACACAGCATGATAAAAAGCCAGAGGATATTTTCTGAAAAATTCCGCTCTGTTACGGAAAGCATGTCCGTAAAATACGTCTGGATGTGGGAGATCAGCAGGCTGTCCTCCAAAAGGATGGATACGCTCAGTAAAAACACACCCAGAACCAGAAAGGAACAGCGCTCCATTCTTTTGCGGACCGCCTCATCTTTTTCAAGTCCCCTGCGGATCAGGAAAAAAATACCGTATCCGAAATGGCAGATCTGACGCGGCATGTAAAACAGCCAGATCGTCAGAAGCGTCTGGGGCAGCCAGGCAGTATAAGCGCAGAACAGAGCCACAGCCGCGAAAAGTAGGAGACAGCTTTTATGGAATTTTAGATTCATGATCTGCAGCAGGATCAGCAGATCCAGAAGCAGGGTGGAAACTGTAGTAAAGATCCGCAGAACCGGGAAATGAATCAGGTTGAAATAACGGATATCCTCGGGAAGGCAGAAACGGGCTATGTAGAGCAGTTCAACCAGTTCGATCAGATAATTCGCCAACAGAAGGCAGATATATAAATGCAGAATTTTTTTCGTTTTCACATAAAGCAGGAGAGCCGGAGACAGCGCAAGAGCACATACGATGATCGTGCCCATCCCCAGATAAAACATCATAGACTCCATATTGTCCCCCTCCTTACCCGCTCTAGCAAATACAACAAAATAACAATAACAAAAAAGCGGAAAAAAGTCAAAATTTTTCCCGCCTCGGCCCTGTCCTCCCGTTCCGTGCAGAAGCACCGGAAGTGCTCTGTTTTTAAAGGGTTTAGAAGAGTTTAGAACAAAAGATGTAGAAAAATCAATCGGATTTCAGTCCATCGCTTTGCCGTTCCGTCCAGGGATTTCCGCATTCTACAATTACTTCGCATATCTCATGTCCCCGGTACGAAAATACCCGGCCCTCCCGCAGCTTCTTCACATTTCTGCTGAAGCTGACCAGATATCCCTCCCGAAGTCCTTTTACGTCAAGATAGTCCGCTAACTGATCATACCCTTTCTCTTCGTAAGCGGAACCTCGCCACACCTTTAACTCCACAACAAATTCTTCACTGCCGTAGAATACTTGAATATCCATCCGCCGATTTTTCCGGGTCTGCGGCTCTACTGCATAGTGCCCTGTCCCATTGATGATCGGCCGCAAAAAACTCAGAAACAACAGCCGTCCATGATTCTCTATAAACTTTCCGTTCTCCTCCCGGTATTCGGACTTCATGAATGCCGCAAACCGCCCGATCACTTTTTTCATATCCAGACGCCCGTTTCGGATATACTGGGATTTCTCTATATAGTCCGAATTTTCCAGGCTTGCCGTCCCTCGCACGGAGGTAAAATAGTTCAGGATCAGTGTTTCAAATATGACGTTTGAAACCACAGTCCTCCCATCCTGCTCCTTCAAGATCCCGAACATGACCCCCAGATCAATTGCCGGGTTCATGATCTCAAATACCACATTTGCCCCGTTGATCAGGATCTGTTCCACAAGACCCGAAAATTCCTGATGATTTCGGATATTTTTTATCACATCTTCGAACAGGGGATTTTTTTCTTTCAGCAGGTCGCGCACAGCTGTACGCAGGCTTTGTACCGTCCACTCCCTGTCATTTTCATCCATTTTTTTGCAAAGGCAGCTCACTAAAAACGGATATCCGCCCGTATACAGGTACAATTCCTCCGACATCTTCCGCAGATCCATCCCTGTTCGGTGATCGGCTTCATATTCCTCCAGCATGGTCAGGATATCCGCCGGATGAAAACTCATATTTACATCAAATGAGACTGCCACATTCCACGGACTGTTGTATCTGTGGATCTCTTCCGGCCGGATCTTCTGCTTCAGATTTTTTATGTCATAGACGCCTGCCAGGATCACGGAATGAAATGCTGCTGTCTCTTCTCTGCCGAGATAATACTCCCGAAGCTGCCCCAGAAAATCCAGAAAGACCTGGTTGTTGGATGCCTGATCCACCTCATCGATCATGAGGACAACTTTTTTCCGCGCCGCCCCGCATACCTCGCTGAGTCCTTCAAACAGCTCCGTCAGATCGAACCGCTCTCTTCCTTCGCCTTCCTTCCGGCTTTTTTCCAGATTTTGCAGAGCCTCGGCGCTCAACCCGGTTTCCCTTTCCGCTTTTTTCAGAAAGCCCCGGACAAATGCCTGTGAGAAAGCATATTCATCACGGAATTTTGCGGTGCTCATTTTCTGGAAGCTCATGGAGATCACCGCATAGTCCGGCCTGAGATATTCTTTTAGGGCGTGCAGTAACGTGGTCTTTCCATACTGGCGCGCTCTGTTGATCACAAAATATTCTCCCCGGTCTATCATTTTTTTGATCTCTCTTAGCCGTCCGCCCAGATCTACCATATAGTGCCTGTCCGGATAGCAAATTCCATGAATATTGAATGTTCTGACCCGTTCCATTTCAGACCTCCCAAAATATTGCCTTTTCTTTATATCGTATTCCTTAACATCCACCTTTCTATCATCCTATCATTTCCAGTCGGTTTTTTCAATACAACATGACGCTTAAAAAAATACAGTTCACTGACTGACCAGTGAACTGTAATCTGTCATTCATGCCCCCACCTGACACCGCTTCCAGATTCGTTTTCCTATGAGAAGCAACAATGCGGAAACCAAAATATACACCATCGGCGCCACCTGAAAGAGCGTCATATATTTCCCTAAAACTGAGAGTAGCCTGTCATCCCACAATTCCCACGTCATCAGCAGATTCGTCGGCAGCAATTCATAGACCTTGGAAACCGTGCCATAGGAATAAGGGATATCAATGAACAACGTAAAAATCATAATACCGAACGGCACAGCCATGGCGCCTGCGCTTTTTTTCAGCCATTCCGACAAGAACATGACTGTCATGCTGTACATCACAGATATGAGCAGCAGCAGGAGCATGCAGTTGATCATATTTGCCTGATTCCACAGATTCCCCCACCCTTCCATATACTCATAGGTAAAAGGTATCTTGAGTCCGGCGTCGTTCTTCTTCCAATACATCCGTTCATTTTGTGTCAGCATCTGGTCCCTGCGGTTCTGATCGATCAACCGCTGCCGCTCCGAATACGGCCCGGACGCATCCGCCGCATATATAGATTCATCATTTCCCATAATCCCAAAAGTCCAGCTATAGACCGGCATATATTTCTGCTGATCCACAAGCTTTGCTTCCATTCCATCTGCGCCATCTCGGGCAGCTTCCTCCCTGTCCGCACTGCCCCCGTCGGCCGCTGTAATCGTTGCCCCCGTCGCCCGGTCGATGACTCCCGTCACTTCTTCCCTCTCTTCTCCCTGATAAAACTCCTGCATTTCCCGGAGCAGCGCATCGTCTATTTCTCTTCCCGAAAGCTTCCTTGCGCATTCCCTTCTTATTTTCATCAGCTCATAGCCGGATATATTGATCTCTTCATCACCTTCACTGTAGCCAAACGACGTATTGATCAGATCCGCAAAGCTTAAGCACACACACAGCAAAAGCATTATACCGCTGGTAATCCATACGCTTCTCCTGTATATGATCTTCTTTAATTCATAGAGATATAATGTCCTGAACCCAGGCCCTTCCCATCGTTTCATATCGTTCCTCCCGTCACTCAAACTGCTCCAAATAAAATTCTTCCAGATTTCCCTGTCCTTCCTGCCACTCTCCCTGAAAGATCAGCTGGCCGTCCTTCATCATCAATACCTTGTCCGCAATATGCTCAATATCTGACACAATGTGGGTAGACAGGATCACGATCCCTTCCTTCCCTGCCTCCCCGATCAGATTCCGAAAACGGACCCTCTCTTTCGGATCCAGCCCGGCAGTCGGCTCATCCAGCACAAGAAGCTGCGGGCGGTTCAGAAGTGCCTGCGCAATTCCCAGCCGCTGCTTCATACCGCCGGAATAGGTCTTTATTTTTTTCTTCCCCATCTCCCCCAGGGAAACCAGCTCCAGAAGCTCTGCCGACCTGCGTCTTGCCTGGGACTTTGCCAGTCCTTTCAGCGTTGCTATATAAATGAGGAAATCCATTCCTGAAAACTCCGGGTAATAACCGAAATCCTGGGGCAGATATCCCAGCCTTGCGCGGTATTCCTCGGAAGATACATCCATTCCATCCAATGCGACCGTTCCACTGTCACACCTTAAGATCCCGCAAATCAGCCGCATCGGCGTAGTTTTTCCCGCCCCGTTGGTTCCCAGCAGCCCATACACCCCCGGATGCATTCTGAGCGAAATGCGGTCTACCGCGATTTTATTCTGATATTGCTTTGTCACTCTGTCTAAAATAAGCTCCATTTCAATTCCTCCGTTCGATTCTTAACCTGGATCAACCAGAAATGCAGGACGCAAATAGTTCCTAAAATCCCCCCGGCTTCTACTGATTCACGCACAGACAAGCTCCGAAAGCCGGTTCACATTCCATTTCCATTCTTTCACCGCGCATACGGCGGCCCCGGCCAGCAGCAGAACCCAGCCCAGGGTATACTCTATCCCGAAGAGAACTGGAAACAGTCTCTGTACCAGCAGGTTGAGACCGCTGACGCAAACTGCGATCCCCACACATGCATAAATGGCTTCCTGCCCCTGCGTCTTCCGCACCGCCCACAATCCGGCATCCGCGCTCAGCAGATAGGGCACCAGCAGATACAGTCCGGTCTGAAAAAGTGATGACGTGTGGAACCACGGCACAGGCCGGGATTAAAAAGAGCAGCAGGAGCAAATGTGAGATCCCTAAAATCCCAATCCGGGCAAGCGCCACGCTTTTCAAGGAAAAGCGCGCCGCCATTTCCAGCTCCGACATCTGAAATACATAGGACCGATGATGCTCCGATACAACGGATACTGCCGCAAACGGAAGCAATGCGGAGATCACCCACATCACATCCTGCCCCAAAACACAGGCCCCCAGATAAGCAACTCCAAACAGAACGCCGGAAATGCCCCATACTCGTTTCCGGATATATCCCGCCTGGGAAATCATAAAGGACAGGTTACTGATTCCCGGCTGCGGTACTGATCTTAAAAATGCTTCCTTCCGTTTCGGCGCAGGCGCTTCAAATGCATCCTGCAGTGCTTTTTTTAATTCCTGATCCATCCAAATTCCTCCCTTGATCTGTAACCAGTTTGTATACTCTGTGAAATGTCCGTATTGCCATAATAAACTGCCCTTGGATATAAGGAACTATCCCCCCGCCTGTCATAGTTTACAGTTTCCAGGCCTTATCCGAAATCTGCTTTATCCAGCAGATTCCGCAGCCTCTTCAATGCTTTTTGTATCTTTCGGTAAACCGCAAATCTCGACAGCTTCAAGATCCCGCAGATCTCCGCGATTGAAAGTTCGTTCACATACCGCAAGAGCAGAAGCTCCTGTTCCTCCTCTTCCAATTCTGACAGCGCCGCTTTTACCGCGATCCCTGTGAGCATCTGATCCTCCGGCGCTTCTTCTGTCGGCTCCGCCGGAATCTCATCCGATAATGGCTCTGCCTTCTTCCCACGGCACTCGTCTATACACAGGTTGCGCACAATGGTATAGAGATACCGCAGCTTCTTTCCCCTTTCACAATAATTTCCGCTTTCCAGAAAGCGAAGGAAGGTTTCCTGAGTGATATCTTCCGCCATCTGCTGATGGCGCAGCCTGAAATAACAATACCGGTATATTTTCTCGTACTGCTCTTCTAAATCCATGGATCTGAAACCTCCTTCCATTATGTATAACGTTTTCTCTCTGTGAAATGTGCGGCTCTTTAAAAAATTTATCAAAAAAAGATGCCCCTCTATTGAAAGGACATCCCTTACTCCGAATTTCATTCCTCTATACCGCTTTTCTCTCCGGTGGTCTACCAAATCCTTCCGGACTGCCTCATATGAAGGTACCGCTTGATGTCCCTCTCCGCCCCCTTGGGATAATCCAAAAGCTGACAGCCATAGCCATATCTCCCGTCCCGGAATATCTCTTCCCGCAGGATGCTGACCCGCATCCGGTACTCCGTCTCTACAAAACAGTAAGAAAATTCAGCCATATCTCCGCACTGCTGTCTCGTCCAGGTGATAAAATAAATTCCGCCCTCACCAATATTTTGAATGACACCCGTATATTCTTCCTGATTCGAACCCGTAAACACCGTCTCCTTCTCCATGCCTGACCGCAGGCTCCTCCGCCCCTCTACGATCTCAGTCACTTCTAGGATCTCGCAGTCCGCAAGCCACGGCGCCTGTATGGACGCGTCATAGTTCCTCCTGACAGCAAGCCCGCAGTACGCCTTGACACACCCGATCTGGCTGTCAAAAAAATCAATCCGGATCTTTGCCGTATCGGACAACTCCTGCTCCCGGTTCAAAAGCAGTAAGATCTGTCCCCCGTCGCATTTTACCGGGATCCTTTTCTGATCCCCCTGGTCTGACTCATAGACAGCACAGACCGTACAATGATTTAAAACCATCGGTTTTGCTCCTCCTTTTAACAGTAACATTATATCGAATCTTTCCACTCATTACAAGACGAAAAAGACACCAAAAATCCGAACTGAATTTTTGATGTCTTTCTATTAAAACTTATACTGATTTTAGTTTTTCGAAAACTCGGGCCAGTCTGCCGCTGCTCTCTTTTTGCTCTTCATAGTATGACGTAAAAACTGATTTTCAACATCCTTATGAGAAATCACATTCATGTCTGATAATTCTGCCAGCAGATTATAAAAATCACTTTTTGACATATTTTCTACATCATACTTTTCCCGCAGATATTGAATCTGATCCTCTGTAAGTTCGCTGGTGCCATCGGCATTCCAATTGATTTTCTTATCCAATTTGATGCCTAATATTTCCAGAAATGTTTTACTGATGGATTCATAATCATCTTCTTCCGCAGATGGCGCTGCCTCTCCTTTTTCCTCTATCTTATTTTCCAATGGATGATTTCTGCTACGCGAAAAAAGTTCCTGTTCCAGATGCATCTCGAATAGTTCTTCGGAACATTTCCTTGCCATACCGGATATCATCCTCTCCCTGACAGCACTGGAATATAGTTCCAGATTTCTTTTATTTTCTTCGGTAAAACCTTTAAGAATATCTGAATCCAATTTAAAACAGGTTCCAATCTGGTCCGCCCCGGTATGATTTTCCGTGAAACCAAGCACAAAATCCAAATCCTTTTTGTTCCACGCAGCCTCTTCCGATAAATGCAGCCTGTTACAGGACGCAAGCCTCTCCTGGGTTCTGGCGACATAATCAAACCGTTCATTGATCCCCGGCTCTTTCCCATAAAGATTGTAGGTGCTGATCGAATAATGCTCTCCCGGCCTGAAATATGACAGCGCATCTATTTCGAGAGGTGTGGTATTATAAGGATCAATCTGCTTCACGGCAATTTTTTCTTCAAACAGCTTTCCATGTTCATCTACACCTCTCGCAACCAATACCGGGTTCTCTTCTGTGGATTCGACCGCATGGAAAAATCTGTATTCAATCCCTGGAGCCTTCCAGTGCCATCCAATCGCTTTTTCATCCTTGAGCGCATACTTACATGGTATTTTATCCACCTCGGCACAGGTTTCAAAATTTCCTCTCGATACCGTTTTAATATAGCGCTCCTCATTGGGCACTTTTGTCCCAAATCCGCCTTTCCCACTGTATTTCCTGTTGCTATTTGCTGTCTGATATTTGCGCTGTCCTGCTGTCAAAAGAGCATTCCCATAAGAAATGCCAATCATTATAACATCCCCTCCTTAACACACTTATAATGCATAATCCAACCGGTCACATAAATAATTGTACCATATCATGTCAGAAAACCGGGAACATACTTCTTTAAAAATAGAACATGCGGTGATCGATCATTACTATTCAAGTAAAATGTCGATTTATTTTACACTCTCTTTCCCGCTCAAAAGAACTCCTTTAACCTACAGTCCGGTAATTCTTTCTGATATTGTCATGATTCATCACTCCTCGCTTTTCAAACTTATCATTCACAATAATTTCTAACTGTATTATCATATGAAACATACCTTTTCGCAATTGGAAATATGAGCAGATACAAGATAAAAATAACGCTTCCCGAAAGTGACATGATCAGCAAAAAATTTGTACTTTAATCAAGAGTATATTGTCTACGATAGGCATGACTATCACGATAGGTATCTGTATCCTTCCGTTTAAGTTCCTGAATTACCCGATTGAGTTCTACCTGTATATCTTTTTTCTGTTCTTCTGGTGCCGAATTCAATTTCTGTTCTAATTGTTGTTGCTGTTGTTTCAATTGTTTTATCTCCCTCTCAACAGCAGACAAATCTAAGGTTGTCACCACAACTATTGGCTTTTCACCACTCCCTTCATTATTTTTATTATCTTCTTCACTTTTATCAACATTCTCTATATTATCAGATACATCCTAAAATCCCGTTGAATTATACACAGGTCATACGGTGACCTGGTATAACTCAATAATCTCCCGTTGACGTTTGGTCGGTGTTGTTACAAGCTTTTTA
>NZ_JBQIKP010000032.1:0-56781 GCF_056796775.1 Schaedlerella sp. | reverse complement strand
CATATAAAACCCTTTTCCAAAATCGCAGTATTTCCGGCTTATAGGGGCAATGGAACCACAAATTCCTGATTTTGATCCATGATAAAGAGTTATAATTTCGTTAGTTCTAATAATACGGTTTCCTTCAAATTGAGAAAAATCAATATTGTTATCAGCACACAAATTTTTAATTGCATTTACTGCGATCTTTGATGGCTCACAACGTCCTTTTTCCCAACGGTTGACGGTTGCAAAACTTACACCTAACACATCAGCTAATTCACTTTGGTTTAAATTTAGATAGGAGCGAATTTCCTTTATGATTTCGGAGCTTTTCATAGTGGCCTCCTTGAATTGCGATATAACATTTGAATGATTTGATTATAACATATGATATACTGAGATACAATATAGAGTTTCCGATGAAACAAAGAAAAACCGCTACATATTATTTTCTGATAGATGCACAATAATGCTTGTGCCGGCTGTTTCCAGTACGGTTTCGGGCGGAAATGAAGCCGTATGATTTCTGCCGGCAAAAAACTCTTTATCAGATTGGTTCCGTTAAAAAGGCGTTTACTACACTCGGCATGCGGATTCTTGAGAATGATGGCCAGATATCCCTTTAAGATTTAAAATTTACAAAAACCGCCCTTCATTTTGCAAAATAAGGGCGGTTTGTTATAGTCAGGCATAAAACTTCATATGTTCTACCAGACAGATAGGAAATGAAAAGCATATTGTAGGAAAGGAGAGCGATGGAGGAAATGAAATGGACTATAAAGAAATATGGTATATGCTTTCTACTGGCGCTATCCCTGACGGTTATTGGATGCATAGGTCACAATATACGAGCCCTTTACGGATGGAACATTTTCTTCCAGAACGTTTGTCTGTCGGCAGGGGATACTGCAAACCTACTATATTGGGATTGGATGGAAGAAAAACGGGATACCGGTTATAGAATCAGCCAGAACTAATGATATTGCAGAGATCCGATTGACAGAAAAGGGATATTTGATTTATACAAATGCAGTAATCGTTGCACATGGCAATTTGAAGGAGTATTACAGGGTCAAACCGCTGCCGGAAACATGCAGAGAATTTACCCGAAAATATGTATCAGGCCTTAGCTATGTAAGTTATAATGTGTTGATTACTGACTGGGACAGCAGAAATGTGGAAGAAATTATAAGACCATGCATGTTTGAGGATATTTATCGAATCCATACAGGGGAGATATTTGTTCCGGACGGTGAGGGAATTTCGTCAGAACTTTATGAATCCATTATGATGACGTATTTCCCGGTAACAGCAGAGCAATTAAGGGAACAATGCAAATATGATGCTGATACGGATACATATAAATATGAAATGAGTATTTCGCAGCCATTGCCGCCGTTTCCCGAAGTAGTGGACTATATAGAAAATGGGGATGGAACGCTTACATTGTTTGTGGATGGCGTATGGCCGGATTATAATTCAGATTATGCCTTTACAAATCAGATTGTGGTCAGACCGTTAGGGAATGGGGCTTTTCGTTATTTATCCAATACCATTCAAAAGCAGGAGATGGATATTCCAGTTGTGGGAAATCGGTGAGAAGGAGAGAAGGGCTGCAAGTTTATCGTGTATATAAATTTTGCTTGACTTGAAATCTTACAAATGTAATACTATAAGTCATACAACAAGAAAAGGTGAGAAATATTATGGAAAATAGTACACAGAGAAAAAGAAGGTGCCGAAAGGGTGTCATTGTAAAAAACATTCTTTTTGCAGCTGTAAGTATTCCTCTTATCCTGTTGCTTTACTTCAGTTGTGAAAAGGAATTTTTAAATGAGAAGAAATTTTCAGAGGAGATGCAAAGAGAGCAGGAAGAAGAAAGCCAGGAAAAGATGAATGAGATCTCTTACGAGGAAGAAATAGAAGAGGTGGTAAGTGTTCTGAAAAGCGATGAACAGGAACAGCTTCAACAGACTGCAAAATTAGCCGCAGAAGAATGTGCAGATTTATATAAGGATATCAAAGTATTGGATACAACTTTTTATCAATTAGAGCAGAGGACGAAAGAACAAAGACGGGAGGTGGTCAGCCGGATCGGCGGACTTGTATTTGTTCTGTTTCCTTTATATAATTAAGAGCATGATTGGAGGAATGGATATGACATTACAGCAATTAAAATATATGATAACAGTAGCGGAAAAAGGTTCTATCACAGAGGCGGCAAAAGAATTGTTCATTTCACAGCCAAGTCTTTCCGGGGCGATCAAAGAGGTGGAGAATGAAGCCGGAATCACCATTTTTAACCGCTGCCGGGCGGGCGTTGCATTGACTACGGAAGGTATGGAGTTTTTGGGATATGCACGTCAGGTAGTGCAGCAGATGGAGCTTCTGGAATCCCGGTACATAGATAATCAGCCGGAAAAGCAGAGGTTTTGTATCTCCACACAGCATTATACATTTGCTGCCAATGCTTTTGTGGAACTGGTGCAGCAGTTCGGCCAGGAAAGATATGAGTTTATTTTGAATGAGACACAGACCTATCAGATCATTATGGATGTCAGGAACCGCTTTAGTGACCTTGGGGTACTCTATCTTAGTAAGGCAAATGAAAATGTATTGATGAAAGTTTTTGAAGAGTACAATCTGAATTTTCATGAACTGTTTACGGCGACTCCGCATGTGTTTCTGCGGAAAGGCCATCCGCTGGCGGATCGGGAGAAGGTCAGCCTGGAAGATCTGAAACCATATCCAAGGCTGAACTTTGTGCAGGGGGCTTATGAATCTTCTAATTTTGCAGAGGAATTATTCAGTAATGAGATCGCGGAAAAGAGCATCCGAATCAGCGACCGTGCCGCTATCGTGAATTTTATGATCGGACTGGATGGCTATACCATTTCAAGCGGTATTTTCCCCAGATATCTCCATGGGGATTCCATCATTTCTATTCCTTTGGAGGGGGATGAGACCATGCGGATCGGATATATCCTGAATAAAGATAGGGAATTATCCCGGCTGGGTGAGATCTATGTAGAAGCACTGAAACAGTATCAAAAAGATTGAAACATAGGTTCAGCCTATGTTTTAGCATAAGTAATCAGTATTACCTATCATATGGCATTCCGCTGTACAATCGTAAGTGGAAGGAGGCGTTATCATGCCAGGCTATGTGATAGGTAATTTTTTTGTTTATTCTGTGATCAATGCGTTCACGCCGGGGCCGGGTAATATCCTGGCTTTAAATACCGTGACGAATTATGGATGGAAGAAAGGGGCTCCCCTCTTTTTCGGTATATTCTCCGGGTATTATGTGGTGCAGATGATCTGTGCGGTATTTGTCTATGGGGTGAGTACGCTGTTGCCGGAGGTGCTGGGGGGGTAATGAAGTATGTGGGAGCTGCTTATATCCTCTGGCTGGCAGTCCATATAGCTGTCAGCCGGCCGGATGGAGATGGCGGAGAGAGATCGGCCTCTTTTTTAAAAGGGTTTATGCTGCAGTTTGTGAATGTGAAGATCTATCTTTTTGGGATCACGGCATTGACCGGATATGTGACGAACTACAGTACGGCTCTGCCGGTATTGGTTTTCTTTGAATTTGTGATAGCGACGATCGGAACGGTTGCTACATCTGCGTGGATCGGTACAGGGCTGGCAATCCAGAAGGTTTACCTGCGGCATTACCGCCTGATCAACATCATTCTTGCTGTCACTTTATTGGAATGTGTATACAGCATATTGAAATAAAGGCTTGTGGATATGGAGATGCCTTTCAGAAATTTAGATAGATATGGAGGAGATTTTTATGAGAGATGAAACAAAATGCCTGCACGCCGGTTATACACCCAAGAATACGGAGCCAAGGGTGGTGCCGATTGTGCAGAGTACGACTTATGTTTATGATTCCACGGAGGATGTGGCGGCGGTTTTTGATGACCCGATGAAGTCGCTGATCTATTCCCGGTTTGGAAATCCTACGGTGATGGCGGTTGAGGACAAGATTGCGGAACTGGAGGGTGGAGTTGGGGCTATGTGTACCACATCTGGTCAGGCGGCTGTGCTGCTGTCGCTGCTTAATATCTGTGATGCGGGCGACAGCTTTATTAGCCTGACTGAAATATACGGCGGTTCCGTGAACCTGTTTTCTTATACGCTGAAAAGGCTGGGGATTGAGTGCATCTATATTGACAAGAACGCATCGGATGAGGAGATCGATCAGGCATTTAAGCCAAACACAAAGGCGGTATTTGGGGAAACACTTGCAAATCCTGCGCTGACGGTTTTAGATATTGAGCGTTTTGCAAATATTGCACACCGCCATACAGTTCCGCTGATTGTGGACAATACGTTTGCTACTCCGGTGCTGTGTAAGCCTTTTGAATATGGGGCGGACATTATTGTCCATTCCACGTCAAAATATATGGACGGTCATGCAGTGCAGATTGGCGGGGCGATTGTGGACAGCGGAAAGTTTGACTGGACGTGTGAGAAATTTCCGGGGCTGACGGAGCCGGATGAATCTTATCATGGCATTTCTTATAAGGATACCTATGGAAAGAGAGCGTATATCGTTAAGGCGAGGATGCAGCTTATGAGGGATTTTGGTGTTTATCCGGCGGCACATTCCGCATTCCTTCTGAACCTTGGGCTGGAGACACTGGCAGTGCGGATGAAGCAGTATTGTGAAAATGCGCTGGCTGTTGCCAGGTATCTTGAAAAGTCAGGATATGTGGAACATGTGAATTATCCGGGACTGGAAAGCGATGAGGATTACAGTCTGGCAAAGAAGTATCTGAAAGGGTGCAGCGGTGTTATTTCTTTTGTGATCAAGGGTGGGAAAGAGAATGCAATGAGGTTTATGAATACCCTGCAGCTTGCGTCCAATGAGGTTCATGTTGCGGATATCCGTACTTGTGTACTGCATCCGGCCAGTGAGACGCACCGGCAGCTTACCGAGGAACAGCTGGAGGCGGCAGGGATTGACGGCGGGATGGTGCGGCTGTCTGTTGGTCTGGAACATGTAGAGGATATTATTGAGGATTTGGAAAGGGCGTTTTCCGGTCTGGAGATATGAGGGAAGTGAATGCGACTATGAAATATCAGATAGAAAAGGCGGTTGCCGACATTGGCGTAAAAGTGGTTTTTGGGTCTGTTGAAGGTGTGGATAATACCGGGAGGAATCCTGAATGGGAGGCAGAACGTAAGGTAAGGCTGGAAAATTTACAGAAGCGCTTTGATGGATTGGATATTCATGGGGATGAAGTTTTTGAAGGATATCATATCCTGCATGACAAATCCGGCGTTAAGCGAAGAAAAAATATCCCATCCAGTGAAAATCTGATAAAAATGCTGTTGAAGCATGGGGATATGCCGTTTATCAATCAGGTAGTGGATATTTATAATGTGATTTCTATGGAGAGCGGGCTTTGTGTGGCGGCGCATAATCTGGATAAGGTTGACGGAAATCTGACGGTTCGGTTTTCTGACGGTACGGAAAAGTATATTCCGCTGGGACAGAAACAGCCGGTTCCGATGAACCCGCATGAATACTGTTATTGTGATGATTCCAATGAGGTTTTATGTCGGCTGGAGATCCGGCAGGACAATAAAACAAAGGTGGATGAAAATGTGAGGGATATTCTATATATCATTGAAGGGAATGAGGCGACAGAGGAAGAGTTTCTATTAGAAGTTATGCGGGAGATTATAGATACCACAATGAAATATTGTGGAGGGGACGGGAAGGTTTTTTGTCCGGATATATTATCTTCAATTTAAGGAAAGATGACTTAAACAAAAGTATGAAAATTAGAGAAGCAGAATTGAGAGATTTGGATGAACTGATGAAGTTTTACAAAAAGATGTGTGAATTTTTAGGAAGGAAAAGTTTTTTGCCGAATGGAAACAAAGGTGGATTTCCTTCCAGGAAAATGGTGGAGGATGCGATCCAACAGCATGACCAGTTTATCGGTGAGGAAGATGGCCGGATCATGGCGGCTTATATAATGGATCATGAATGCGATCAGATATATGATACAGTACAATGGCAGATAAAAGCGGACAGAAATGAAATAATGATACTTCATGCCCTGCGTGTCCTTCCGGAATATGCAGGGAGAGGTTACTCAAAAAAACTGGTAGAGCATGCAATCCAGAGAGCAAAAGCGCAGAGGCAAAGGGCGATCCGCCTGGATTGTATCGAAGGAAATGATGTTCCCCAGAAAATGTATATGTCTTTTGGGTTTCATTATATAGACACTGTTGAGATCACCTATGCTGATGTAGGTGTTCCCAGGAAGTTTCTTGTTTTTGAATTATTGCTTTAAACGCTGCCTAAGAAATAGAGATATTAAAATTATTATCAGAAGTTATATAGGGGATTATAGTTATCTTAGAAAAGTGTTATGGAGAAAAATATGATTTTATCCAGGTTGAAAAAGGGTTGAGCGTAAGTGAGGATATTTTTAACCGGGGACTTTGTCTGCCGAGCGATATCAAAAATACAGAGGAAGATATGCAGCGCATCATACAGATTGTGCGGCGACAATTTGGAGTATAAAAGTAAAATGTTTACAGGAGGTAATTTCAATGCGGGATATTTATAATTTTTCTGCTGGCCCGGCGGTTTTGCCGGAGCCGGTTTTGCAGGAAGCAGCTGATGAAATGATGGATTATAAGGGAAGCGGTATGTCTGTTATGGAAATTAGCCACCGTTCTTCTCTGTTCCAGTCCATTATAGATGAAACGGAATATGACCTGCGGGCATTGATGAATATTCCGGACGATTATGAGGTATTGTTCCTGCAGGGCGGAACTTCCCTGCAGTTTGCTATGATACCGATGAATTTTATGAGAAATAAAAAAGCAGATTACATTCTGACGGGGTACTGGGCAAAAAAGGCTTATGAGGAAGCTAAATTGTATGGAAAGATCAATGTGGCGGCTTCTTCGGAAGGGGATAACTTTTCTTATATTCCGGATTGCGGGGATTTGGATATTCTGCCTGATTCTGACTATGTTTATATGTGCGAGAATAATACCATTTATGGCACAAAGTTTAAAACGTGTCCTGATAGTAAAGGGAAGGTACTGGTCAATGATGTGTCCTCTTGTTTTTTGTCTGAACCGATGAATGTGTCGGACTATGGGATGGTATTTGGAGGTATTCAGAAAAATCTGGGGCCTGCGGGGCTGGTGATTGCAATTATCCGCAAAGACCTGATCACGGAAAATGTCCTGCCATGGACTCCGACCATGCTTCGCTATAAGACCCATGCAGATAAGCGTTCACTGTATAATACGCCGCCAACCTATAATATCTACATTGTAGGAAAGGTAATCAAATGGATTCAGGCATTAGGCGGCCTGGAAAAAATGGAAGAAATCAATGAGAAAAAGGCTTACGTTCTATATGATTATCTTGATAAGAGTAAGTTATTTGAGGGGTTGGCAAGGAGGGGCAGCCGTTCTCTGATGAATGTGACATTTCGTGCAAAGTCAAATGAAATGAATGCAGAATTTATCAAGGCGGCAGGACAAAATGGGATTGTCAGCATCGGAGGACACCGTGCGATTGGTGGTATGCGGGCGAGTCTGTATAATGCGATGCCGATTGAAGGGGTAAAATATTTGGTGGACTTTATGGGGGATTTTGAGGAGAAGAAATTGTCGGGCTATTGATGGTCGTTTAAAAGCAAAAGTCAGTGGAAGGCAGGCTGTCACTGCATGATCAGATCCGAAAACTTAAGTCACAAGGGAAAACCATTGTTTTGGCAAGCCATGATATGGCAGAGGTAGAAGCTTTAAGCGACCGTATTGCGATTCTGAATGATGGAAATATTGTGTTTTGCGGTACAGCTTTGGAACTGACCGAGAAAGTCGGAAAAAAATATATTGTCCATATCAAAACACAGCAGGGAAATAATACGTTTGAAACGGACAATATAGAAGATACCTTGCTTTCGCAGCTCGGAGAGTTAAAGCACAAGGGAATCGGAGTATTAGATATTAAAGTTGACAGAGGCACGCTGGAACAGCATTTTATTGAAATGGCAAGGAGGACAGAAGAATGAGTGGTTTTTTATATGGTGTGGCGTTGCAGTGGAAATTGGATATAAGAAGCAAATCTTTGTTAGTTACCTGCTATATCGTTCCGCTTATTTTCTTTCTTCTCTTGGGAGGTATCTTTACCTCTGTTATACCTGAAATGAGAAGCGCCTTGATACAATCCATGATTGTGATGGGCGTATCAATGGGGGCGTTTATCGGATTGCCGTCGTCGCTGGTTGAAACTTATGGAAGTAATATCAAAAAGGTTTATCAAGCAAATGGGGTGCCTTTATACTTAGGACTTATCACAATGTTTCTTTCAGCCTTTGTCCATTTGATGATGGCCTGTATCATTATACTGCTGCTTGCCCCGATACTGTTTGAAGCAGCTTTACCGGTACATTTTCCAGAGTTTTTTCTTGCTCTTGCCATATATATTATTGTATCGCTGAGTATTGGAATCATATTAGGGCTGATTGTAAAAAATCAGGCGAAACTGACGATGATAGCACAGCTTGTGTTTTTACCCTCTATCATGCTTTCCGGGATTATGTTTCCCGCTCATATGCTGCCGGATTTTCTTAAAACCATAGGACGCCTTTTCCCTGCTTCCTGGGGATACCGACTGATGTTGGATCATGGATTTCAACTTGAAAATATATGGTATTTGATCCTTGTATTTTGTGCGGCAGTAATCGTTTGCGGCGTACTTTTAAAGAACAAAAATCTAAATAGTTAAAGAATAGGCAATCGGACATCTTATTCGCCAAATAGAACAGGCGGCAGGAAAAACCTCCTTATCACGCCGCCTGTAATAGCTAATTTGTTATGCCCCGTAATAATGCTGAATGGCATGAGCAACATATGCAGAACAGCCTGCGCCAAACTGGCTATCAGTTGTTTCAGCAAGTCCGCAACAGCCTGTTCGTTTGTAAAACCTGATGATAAATGCTCTTTGTATTTTTCTATGCTCCCCCAATTTTTCACTTGTTCATCAATATGCTCTTTCGACATAGATTCCAAAGTATGGTTTACGATTCTCTGTACATCTTCGTTAGTAAATGCTTCAAAACTCATAGTATTAACTCCTTCCTGGATGGAAAAGGAGATCCTATATGATATGAAATTCTTATATTGTGGGAGTTGAGATTGGTGAAAGAATAGGAAGGATTTAACCGAGAAAAGAATAAATACTGCCCTGGCTACGGCGGTGGTGAAGGAAATCAGTCATGTAAAATCGCAAAGTGCAGTATGGAGCATGACGGTGTTCAATATTGTTTCCAATGCAGTGAATACCCTTGTGAAAAATACGATTATATTGATGAGTTTGATTCTTTCATAACACACCGGAGCCGAAGAGCCGATATGGAAAAGGCAAGGCGATTCGGGATAGAAGCTTATAATGTGGAGCAGACGGAAAAGGCTAAAATACTGGACATTCTTCTGTCCGGTTTTAATGACGGCCGAAAAAAGACGCTCTTTTGTGCAGCCGTCAACCGTTTGGAACTGCAAGAGCTGCAAACAGTACTCAGTGAAATTGAGCGTCAATCTGATATGGAAACACTGACGCTCAAAGAAAAAAGTGCTTTTGTTGCTGGACTACTACAGGATACAGCGGCAACGAAAAATATCGACTTAAAGCTCCGTAAGAAAAAGAGATAATTGCTTTTTCTTTGCAATCGGACAATAAATTAAAAAATCTATAAGAATGATGTATAAAACGGAAACAAATAAGCGTATAGAAGCAAAATCAGTGCTCTGTCTGTTCTGTCATAATGACCCATCGAAAGCCGAATTTATCTATAAAACTGACACTGCAGGAACTGTATGTAGTGCTGTGTACCGGATAAATGATCTCGCTTCCGTCCTGCATAATTTCAAAGACTCGCATAACATCCTCTTTTGTTTCCAGTGTGATAGTCAGTGAAAGGGCAGTGCTTGGTTTAAAAGGGATATCCAGATTATCCGCCATCATGATCCGTTGATTTCCGATAAGGAGTTCCGCATGATAGATATATTCTTTCTGTTCTTCTGACAGTTCTCTATGAAAATCTTCCCATTTTGCATCGCTGTACCGAAGCAGACAGTTGATTTCTGCGTCGAATGCTTTTGGTAAAGGTATACTGCTTCTTCACATTTCCCATCAAAATTGAAATTCGGTGTAATAATTGCCATATTCGTATTCCTCCAATATGATTTTGCTGACAGATTCTATTTACAGCTATTTTATCAAAGAGAAATTAGAAATGCCATGTAAAAACCGCCCCTCATTCTGCAAAAACGGGACGGCTTGTTTGCTTTGTTCTATGATAAGATCTTTTGCCAATAGGATTCTAATATTTTATTATCGGAATTGAAGATTTCGTGTTTACTCCCTTTTACCCGGATAAGCTTTGCGTCTATATTTTTCCTCCTGCATAATTTCTTCACAAATCGTTCCTGTTCCCTTTTGGAAACATATGTTTCGTATTCTGCCTGGAAAATACGGGTAGGACAGGAAATCTGGCGCCATGCTTTCTTTTGGAGAGTATGGTTTAACCGATGCGTCTGCCAAAGCCATCCATAGGAGGCTGCGTTCATCTGGAATAAGGGCTCTTTGCTGCGTTTATCCTGATAATATAGGAACCGGCATTCGGAAGCGGACGCGCTGTCGGCATATTGCTCCTTTCCATCATAGGGATGGTTTCCCGGCAGATAGTGTTCTTCCCTGCCTGCTATGCAGAAAGTCTTTGCGGCGAGATATGCCAGCGGCCAGGGAATGGGGGCGCTGTTTGGGCGTATCATTGGGGAAGAGAGGATCAGCCTGGAATAGATCCGGGGCTCTTGTGCCGCTGCGCAGGCCGCAATCCCGCCGCCCATAGAATGGCCGTACAGGCGTATGGGAAGCTCCGGGAATTCCTGTGCCGCAAGGCGGCTTACAAACAGCAGGTCATCTACATATCTTTGATAATCATCAATATGTACCAGAGAGAGGTCCCCGGTATCCCTGCACAGCCTGTAGCTGCGGCCGTGTCCGCAATGTTCCGGCATGAAGACATGGTATCCCCCGCGAAGAAAATAATAGATATTTTCCAGATGCTTGTCGGCTGTTTCCGTATAGCCGTGGGACAGGATGACAATGCCCTGAGGCTGGTCTGCAAGGCAGCGCAGATAGAAGATCTTTTTCCCTTGTTCCCGCTCACAGTATCTTTCCGTTTTCCTCTCTGCAAGATAAGGCAGAACGGCCGACTCCATTATTTCCGCATATCCTTCTGCGGGTATGATTAGATTGTGAATGGTTCTTCTGTCCATGTAAGGGTTCTCCTTTCATTTCCATGGCGGGTCATGGCGGCCCATACAGGTTACAGCAGTCATGACCATGTATAGCAAGCTCCTACCGTAAATCCCGGCTGATTTTGTGTTCGTCATAAAACAGGAAGATAATCCCGCCTAAAAAGCAGAAACATGCCGCCGAAAACGCTGCAATGCGGTAACCCGTTCCCAAGGAATCCCCAACTGTGGAAACCGCTGTAAACAGGAGCATGGAGAGGCTCTGGCCCAGCTTAAATGCAAAAGTCCTTGCGGCATAGAACATCCCCTCACGGTTGCTCCCAGTGCGCTTCGCGTCACTCTGGGCAATATCGGCAACCACTGCCTGAGGAAGGATCCCAAAGACCGCCATAGGTAAAGAAGCCGTAACCATAAGGATCAGACCCTGTACATTTGCAGAGATTACAGAGATCTTTCCAAGAAAGCCGGTATAGAGATAAGAGAACGAAAAAATCACGAAAGCTGTTAATATCAGCTTTTTCTTGCCAAGTTTCGGCGCCAGCTTATTGATCGGAATATAAAATACCAGTGACAGAGCGGTCATACCGACAAAATAAAATGTAGTCATCGTTTCCGGAAGTTTCAGCAGGCTGGTGACGAAGAACGGAAGACCTGTCTGGAACATGGTAATGGCAATCCAGTACAGGATGTCCGACCCGACGAATTTCAGGAATTCCCGATTCCGGAATGTGGAAGCGAGGGAGGAAAACGCGGTATCCTGAGAGGGGACAGTATCCACATATTCTTTTTCACGGATCGACCATACCGGAACCTGCATACAGAAAAATGCGACGACAGCCATAACTGTGAACGTCGCGCGGATTGCGCCTACACGTCCCAATATCGGAATTAAGGCTCCCCAAATTACCGGCGCCAGATAGGCAACTGCGGTTCCGGCAATAAAAGTAAAGGAAATGACTGTGGAAATATTCAAGCGTTCCCGCTGGTTGTGCCCTAATTCCGGAATCAGGGCATTATAGGGCGTGCAGTAAGCCGTGATTGAAAGATAGTATACCATTACCATCACGAACAGGAAAACGGCATTGATCCAGCTGTTCTGATTGACCGGAGACCAGAATATAAGCACGGTAGACAGAGAAAGGGGCAGGGCGGCCCATTTTAAAAACGGGATACGCCGGCCATTTTCAGAGTTACAGCGGTCCGACAGGGATGCGATCAAGGGATCTGTGAACGCGTCAAAAAGCCGTCCGAAGGCGGTAATGCCGCCGATGACCGTAAAGATTCCGAGAATAACCAGTCCTTGAGGGATAAACAGTGTCTGCCCCTGTGCGACAGAGGCTTCATCCGGCTGATAAAAGTATACGAGCCAGTTAGAAATCAGACCTGACAATAAGGACCATCCGAACTGCCCGGCCGCGAATAGCCATATTTTACCTGTAGATAGTGATTTCACATGCATCCTCCTTGCTGTTTCTTTTCTGCTATGACCTTTTTGATTCTTTGCTGCTAAGCCCGTTAAGGAGGAGATCGCCTGCAATCTCTACCTGTAAGGCCAGGTCGACTCGTTCGTCTGATGAAAGGATGTGCCCATTGCAGGCCAGTTTCTGCATCAGACTCAGAAGTGTGTGTGTTACGGAAAAGTATACTTCATCTATGGTATATGAAAAGGACAGGCTTTTGTCCTTAAGGCCTTTTTCCAGAGCATTTGTCATATAAGGTTTCAGATTCAGGATGTATTCTTCATATTCTTCCAGCCGTTCCTTTGAAATATGATATCTTTGGACAAAGATATCGAATTCCTGGAGAAATTTTAGAAACAAGAATTCTTCCTGAAAAATCTTTGTAAAGATCTGGAAAATACATTTTATCTGCCGGATGCCGTTCAGCTTCTGATATGCTTCCTGGGACAGGGAATCCAGATACTTTCCGGCGATCATCTGCCAGTAGGCAATTCCTGCCGAGATCGCAAGCTCTGCTTTGGTTTCAAAATAACGGTAGATTGTGGCAGGGCCGACACCGGCTGTTTTGGCAATCTCCTCCACGGATGTATCTTCAATCCCTTTTTGGCAGAATAGCTTCAGGGCAGTATGGAGTATCTGCTGTGTACGCTGTTCCATCTGCTGTTTCCGAATCTTGGACTCGCCCATAAGGAACATCTCCTGTCTTTTTATTTTGTGATAGTAATACTATCACTTTTTGGGAATGATGTCAATATTTACGTCATTTATGGCGCGCATTTAGAATAGGGGAAGCTTTCAGGTTGTTCGTGCAGCGTTTATTATTTCCTTCTTAGATTTTACTATCCAGAGGCCCCTTCTTCAACAGGACGCAATTCATGGAATCGTATATCTTATGTTCCTATATTTATGGATCCATCCTGAGATTCATCGCTTACAGAAGTTTCTCTACGGTTGACTTTTTGGCGAAAAAGTGGAATGCTGCTCGATTGATAGGAAATCCTTTATTTGGTACAATGAAGAAAAGATGTAATACAAGAGATGATAAGGAGAACAATAACATGGACAGACTAAAATTATCGGACAATATTATCCGGCTCAGGCATGAGCGGAAGATCACGCAGGAGGAACTGGCGGATTTCCTGGGAGTGACCAAGGCGTCCATATCCAAGTGGGAGAATGCCCAGAGTACGCCGGATCTGATGCTTCTGCTCCAGCTTTCCGCTTTTTTTGATATGACGATAGACGAGTTAATCGGGTATAAAGCCCAGCTCTCCAGAGAACAGATCCGCCGTTTCTATGCGGAACTCGTAGGAGATTTTGAAAAACGGCCCTTCCGCGAAACGATAGAAAAAACCCGTAACCTGGCCCGACGGTACTATTCCTGCCATCCTTTCCTTCTCCAGCTTATCGTATTGTACTGGAACCATTACATGCTGGCAGAGCCAAAAGAGGAACAGGAGAGGCTTTTGGAGGAGGCGGTCTCGTGGTGCGACCATATCTTAGAGAACTGCAGCGACGTAGGCGTGTGCAGTGATGCCATGGTTTTGAAAGCGGGCTTAAGCCTCCAACTGGGGAAAGCAAAAGAAACGATTGCTATGCTGGAGCCGGTGTCAGATCCTACACGCCTTGCAGGGCAGGATGGGGGACTGTTGGTTCAGGCTTACCAGATGGCAGGGGAACCTGAGAAAGCCAGAGGTTATATCCAGGCGAGAGAATATCTGGATTTGCTGAATCTGGTGAGTGATGCCATGATATCCCTGGCTTTATATCAGGATGATTTCAAGAGATGCCAGGAGACCATATACAGGATTGGAAATGTAATAGAACAATACCGATTGGAACAGCTTCATCCGAATGTGGCGGCGCAGTTCCATTACCAGACAGCGGTAGTGTATGCTTTGAACGGAGCGGAGGAGGGGGCGCTTAAGTCTCTTTGCTCTTTTCAAAAATGTGTTGACAGACTTTTATGTGCAGAAAAGATGACGCTCCATGGGGATGAATACTTTGACCGGTTAGACGCATGGATTGAAACCCTTCCGTTGGGAGATATGGCTCCCCGGAGCAGGGAATTCATTTTCCAGAATCTGCAGGCGGCATTCGGCCATCCGGCCTTTGAGGGAATCAAAGATAACCCCGATTTTCAAAGGATACTACAGCATTTTACGAGTAAGTAAGGAGGAGAAAGTGATGCCTGATAGAAATGAAATGTTACCTTTTTTAATTCCGCTGGCGATTGTGGAGGCTGTGCTGCTGCTTTTCTTTTCCGCAGTGTCAAAAAGCAGTTCCCAGGTACTTCTAGGAACCGGCGGGGCGGCGCTGGGCGTTTATCTTATTTCTATGTTCCCGAAGCTTGACGCCTTCCTTCCGGCAAGGCTGCTGAGAGGAATGGAGCTTTTACAAAGGGCCAAAAGCCCGGAAGATTATTATGCCGGCATAACGGCGGCAGGGCTGATGGTTTTGCTGTGTATGGTACTGTCTGTCGGTTGTTTTGATTGGAAACAGTTGTAGAATGGGAGGAGAGTTATGCTTATTATCAATCATTTGACGAAACATTATAAGGGAAGCAGTAAGGGGATCTCGGATCTAAGCCTTCATGTGAGACCGGGGGATATCTATGCGTTTATTGGACACAACGGAGCCGGAAAGACAACTACGTTAAAATGTATTGCCGGTATTCACGATTATGAAACCGGTGAGATCCGGATCGGTGGGAGGAACCTTCGGGAGAATCCCCTTGCCTGCAAACAGGTGACGGCTTATATTCCGGATAATCCGGATCTGTATGAGTATCTGACAGGTATCCAGTATCTGAACTTTATTGCCGATATTTTCAAAGTTTCAGCAGAAGACAGGAAGGAAAGGATTCAAAGATACGGGGATGAATTCGAGATAACGGCGTCCCTTGGAGATCTGATTTCCTCTTATTCCCATGGCATGAAGCAGAAGCTTGCAATCATATCTGCGATGCTGCATGAACCAAAGCTGCTGATTCTGGACGAACCTTTTGTCGGGCTTGACCCGAAAGCAGCCGTTGCCCTGAAAGGTATGATGAGGAAGCTTTGTGACAGCGGGGGCGCCATATTCTTCTCCACCCACGTGCTGGAGGTGGCCGAAAAGCTCTGCAACAAGGTAGCGATGGTCAAAGACGGGCGTCTGGTTGCCTCCGGCAGTATGGAGGAGGTTGTGGAGCAGGGCAGAACCCTGGAGTCTATTTTTATGGAGGTGGTAAATGATGCCGGCACAGATTAGTTTGGAACAGATTAAGATCATGACAGGGCTGGAGCTCTGTAATCTCTTTGGCATCAATGTTTTACGGTTTTCTAAGGATACGCGTGCGAAAAAGAGGGCTGTGATGCTGTCCGTTCTCTGGGCGTTCCTGATTATGATGATGCTTTTTTACGTGGGCGGTCTTTCCTATGGCTTGGTTCGGCTTGGGGCGGAAGGTGAGGTCATTTCATGCTTGATCGCGGTTTCCAGTATCCTGATTTTTATTTTTGGAATCTTAAAGGCGGGAAGCCACATGTTCCGGATACAGGGATTTGATATGATATCCGCCCTGCCTGTAACAAAAGGCGTGATAGTAATCAGCCGGTTTCTGCGCATGTATACGGAAAATATGCTGCTGGCAGGTCTGGTACTGATTCCGGGGATCGCGGTATATGCCTGGTCGGTGAGGCCGGGGACAACATTTTATATGAATGCGTTTCTTGGAATCTGGTCCGTGCCGTTATTGCCAATGACAGGGGCGATCCTTGCGGGGGCGCTGGTTTCAGGTATTTCCGCCAGGATGAGGCATAAAAGCCTGGCGGCGTCAGCGCTGACGCTTCTGTTAGCTTTTGCGGTTATGTTTGGTTCTTCACGGCTTACGGCTATGGAAGGGATGGAAAGCATGGAGATTATAGCGGAACTGTCAGGGATGGTTTCGGCCGTGCTGGAGGACTGCTATCCGCCTGCCGTCTGGCTTGGAACGGCGATTGTAAAGGGGGAATTCGGCCGGTGCCTGATGTATACGGGAATGTTTCTGGCTGTATTTGCTGCAGCGGCGGCTATCGTATCCGCCTGTTTTCAGTCCATCTGTCGGAACCTGCATACAACGGCGGCAAAGCATGATTATCAGGTTGGAGAGCTGAAAGCGGATTCGTCGCTGGTGTCTCTGTGCAGAAAGGAATTCCGACGGTATTTTGCATCCAGTATCTATGTGTCCAATACGCTGATCGGGCCGATCCTGGGATGCGTCATATCAGGGGCGCTTCTTTTTACAGGGCCGGAGAGGATTAAGGAAATACTGCCGGTTCCGGTTGATCTGGCGGGGATCGCGCCATTCCTGCTGACAGGTACTTTTTGTATGATGACCACTGCGGCGACTTCTGTTTCTATGGAAGGGAAGAACTGGTGGCTCGTCAAAAGCCTGCCGCTGCCGACGAAAACAATCCTTGACGCGAAGATTCTGATGAATTTGATACTGGTTCTGCCTTTTTATCTTCTGTCAGAGGTTTTCCTGATCTTAGCATTAAGGCCAGGGATACAGGAAGGCTTCTGGCTGGCAGTGATTCCGGTGGTTATCCTTTTGTTTGCCTGTATATACGGGATTACCATAAACCTGCATTTCCCGGTTATGGATTGGGAGAATGAAGTAAGCGTGGTCAAGCAGAGCGCTTCAGCCATACTTGGCGGTATGGGCGGGGCTGTCCTTGCGGTTCTTGGCGGCGCGGGCGCCTGTGTGGTTCCGGGAGGATATCTTGAGGGATATGAGGCGGTTCTGTGTGCGTTGATTTTGGGGGTTGCATGGTTGTTATATCGAAAGAATAACCGCATAGATCTGCGGGGAATTTGAGGAAAACAGGATTGATATATATTTCGTCTTTGGATGTCTGTGGTCAGAAAAGGGCATAGAGTGAAAAGCCTGATAAAAAACAATGTGGTATGATTTGAGCATCAAATTAAGGAGGTTGCCGCAATGCGCGCATGGGAAACAATAAACCGAATTTTAAGGATTTAGTAACAGTGAATTTGGACCGGGCAAACAAGTATCTTTTCGGCACATGGCTGCCTCAGCGCAACTTAACAACGGAGCCATTCTCGATAGAAAAGTATTTCCAGAATGCAGAAGATATGGTATGGTATATATGGAAATATGGGTGAAACTGTTGGTGTCTGAGAATGACGGAGGTAATCAAAAATGAAAAACAAATACTTATCTTATCTTTTTACTTCCCTTGCCATTTTACTGTCAAATGTTATGTGTGCCACAGTCGCGTACAATTATTGCTGTATGCAATACGAGATTTTGTATGCGGGTTATAGTGCTCCGGCAAGCGTTGCTTTTTTATTTGGCATCCCTTATGCCATTGGAATTATAATATGCGCGATCCTGGCCTGTTTTTTTCATAAACGATATCGTAATTCTGGAAAATAGAAGATGAGGCTGGAGTATATCATTCGTTCTATAGTGTAGATAAATGAGAATAAAGGTGTTTGACTAACCGTAATGACCAATCACAGATATGTGGTTCGTAATTACGGTTTTATCCATTCTCCCTTCTGTTAAAATATATCTGTTTTATCAGCAGATTTATAATACGGATGCCTTGCGGCAGAGCGCAAGGCACCGTGAACAGTAACCTGATGTTTTCATTATCATCGGATTATTGTTCCTAAATAGTATCATTCATATTCTGCCTCCTGTCAATTAAGGCGCAGCCGCTCAATAATGCTCGCCCTGACCATCCTCCTGTATACAACGACCGGTATGGTCACCGTCAGAATGAAAAGGAACGGATATAAAACCAACATCGGCCACGCCACAAAGTGGTATGTGAAAAACCAGACACTGGCGGATATCCCCCTTACAATCACAAGGGAAAGGAATCCTCCGAAGACTACAGACGCGGCAACTGTCCCTGCCGCATAATAAAGCCCTTCATAAGAAAGCATACTTTTTAACTGTTTCCCCGTCATACCGATACTCTGTAACATGGCAAATTCCTTCCTGCGTGTAAGAATACTTGTCAGTACGGAATTTATAAAATTTGCTATTCCGATAAATCCGATCAAGACACTCAACGCACCGCCAATTGTAACGATTAAGGAAGTCAGACTGTCAAAGGACGCTTTATAGGTTCCTCTGGAATCAAAATCCATATTCGGTTCTGTATTTTCCACGTAACTGCCCAGAAACTCTTCCATCTCCGTTTCCCTGCCGTCTTTCACATTGAATGGGAAACCGACCAGATGAGGGGTATCGCAGAGCTTCCGAAAACGTTCTGTCGGCAGGTAGAATCTCGACGCGCCCGTGTGACGGGTAGTAGCCGTATTCTCATTTGTGCGGACCTTCGCCATAACCGTAAGGTCAAAACTTCTGTCTCTGGAAATATGTGTGCCATCCACATTCAGATGGTTGAAACGTATCTTGTCCCCGACATTCACCTCCGGATTGTCGATCACGTTTCCATTATCGTCACACTCAACATTAAACAGAACATAATCTCCCGACGCAAACGCCTGCCAGTCTATTGTTCCCTCTATGACCTCCATAGAATCCAACAGAAACTCATCCGCCCCGTACAAATCAACATACGGGTTCCCGTCAGTATCCTTATTATAGTTGGCAAACGCCTGACTGGAGGCGGAGAATGCTTCCTCCAGAATCCGCGAAGTGTAAAGCCGGCCGCCGTCTTCAAAACTGTCTTGCCGCCGCGCCGCTTCTATAAATGACTCCGACAGCTCATACTCGCTTCTTTCAAACCGATACTGGAAATAATCTGCAGAAGAAATCAAAAAATCCACATCCATAAATTTTGAAATATATTTGTCAATATCAAATCCTGCCGCTAATGTAAATACGGTATTGAATAGCACCAGGCTCAGCGTCATGGATACCAGAACAAGCACGGTACGTCTGCGGTTCCTGCCCAGGTTCGCCAAAGCCATTCGATGAATTTTCGCCCCTTTTGTTGACTTCTTATCCGTACTCTTCTTCCCAAAAGCTCCAGGGTCATTTTCCGTATACCGGATTGCCTCAATCGGAGACACCATTCCCGCGATTCTGGCAGGCCTGCGTACACTGATGAAAACTGTAATCAGGGCAAATACTGCCGAGCCGATAAAAATATAAGGATTGGCCGTCACCTTGATTCCCGCCTCTGATGTATAGCTGGTTCCATTCATCAGGAAAGGCACCAGCGCACGTCCGATCAAAAATCCAAACAAAAGCCCGATCGGTATACCAATCAGCGAAAGCCGCAGTACCTGGCCGGAAATCAGCCTCTTAATCTGACGTTTTGTAATCCCCAGCGTTTTAAGCTGCCCGTAAGATTGGATATCCTGTATCACAGATATTTGAAAAATATTATATATAATCAGGTACCCCGCCACAATGATGAGAAGAATCCCTGCAATTCCGGAAATAAGCATGGCAGGATTTTCAAGCAGGTTTCCTCCTGTATATGCCGGACTGATCCTCGCAATAATATAATTCGGATCTTCTGCGCTTCCTCCCATTGTGTCGCATGTATATCCTGTTTCAGAAAGGAGCTGCTGCAATTTTGCCTCTGGGTCCCCGTTTCCTTTAAACATGATATAAGCCGCGACAGAACCGGTATAATCACCGCCTACCGTATGGGTATAGCCGTCAAGTTCTGCATGACTGTTCATAAAAGCCTTTGATACAAGCAGCCTCCCTACATTGCTCAGGCTGTCTGTTTCCCAAAAACCGCACAATGTGAAATCGGTCTGGTATTCTTTCCCCTTCATCTCATAGGACAGAGAAACTGTCTCACCAATTCTGGCCGGTATCCCCAGCGCCTCCAGCGTTTTCGTATCTGCCATGATCTCCCGGTCCGCTGTTGGCTTCTGACCTTCTGTCGGTTCATATCGCGCAAAATCAAGCATCGTATCGTCCATATACCAGACTTCTGCCCGCCATTTTTCAAGTCCCGGGTTCTTGAGCTTATAGGAAATACATTTCATATAGGCAATCCTGTCAATGAGAGGGCTCCCTTTCACATCCTCATAGATACTGTCATTAATATAGCTTAATACAGCCTGACCATCGCCACCCGCTTTCCGGATATTCTGATCGTGGATGGTGTCCATCATGCCAAAGCCCAGAGTAAAAATTGCGGCAAAGAGAGTCGTCGTCAGAACAATCGCAACCACGGCAATCATATTTCTGCTCTTGTTCGCCTTAAAATACCGCCCCGATAGCCGTTTTAACACAGCCTGATTATTATTTCCGAATAGAATATCATTCATCCTCTGTCCCCTCCTTACTCCGTGATCCTGCCGTCCTCGATACGGACAATACGGTCAGCCAGCTGGGCAATCTCATTATTATGCGTAATCATCACAAGGGTCTGGTCAAACTTATAGCTTGTGGTTTTCAGAAGCCCTAAGACATCGCTGCTGGTCCGGCTGTCCAGATTTCCGGTCGGTTCATCCGCCAAGATGATTGCGGGTTTTGACACAAGCGCCCTGGCAATCGCCACCCGCTGCTGCTGTCCTCCCGAAAGATTATTCGGCATACTGTTCAGCTTGTCACCAAGCGCAAGCAGCTCCACCACATCCTCCATGAATTTCTGGTCTACAGTGTCGCCGTCCAGTTCTACCGGCAGCACAATATTCTCGTATACATTAAGAATCGGAACCAGGTTATAATTCTGAAAGACAAAACCGATATTGCGCCTGCGGAAAATCGTAAGCTGCTCGTCGTTCATTTGGGATAATTCCTTGCCTTTTACTTTGATACTGCCGGAGGTCGGATTATCCAGACCTCCCATCATATTTAACAGGGTAGACTTCCCGCTTCCGGAGGTTCCGACAATGGCCACAAATTCTCCCTGTCCGATGTTAAGGGTAATCCCGTCCAATGCTTTGGTTATATTGGGCTCTTCGCCATAATATTTTTTTAAATCTGTCGTCTGCAAAATGCTCATAGGTCCACGTCCTTTCTGATAATTAAGAAACTTCTTTCCACGTTTCTGACCATATCATAACAGTCAAACCTCTCAGAAATCTCACCGGGAACAAAGACTTTTCAACAATTTGGCTCCGAAATCTCACAATTCAGTGACATTTCGGCAGTAATGAAGAGAACAGAACGGCTAAGCATTCCTCTCTTTCAAAAGAAAAACAGAAAAGACAGAACCTTTTCCCACTTCCGATGCAACTTTCATGTAACCGCCCTGCATCGTAATAATCTCCCGCGCCAGATACAAACCGATACCAACCCCCGGGGTATCATGCACGTCATTTTCCCTGTAAAAACGTTTGAAAATCGCACCATGCAGATTTTCCGGTATTCCCTTTCCGGTATCTGCAATATTAATTTTCAGATATAATTCCTGACTTTCAACATGGATATCTATCTTTCCTCCCTCCGGCGAATATTTCACAGCATTATCCAGAATATTAAACAATGCCTCTCCTGTCCACTTCCGGTCATGATATGCCTTTAAATTGGCGGGACAATCCACAGAGACTTCCATCTGCTTTTTTTCCGCATGAAACAGGATGCTCCCAAGAGCCGACGCCAGCGTATCATAAACAGGCTGCACGTTCTTCTCCAGAGAGATGATACCTGTCTCTAATCGGGAAGTCTTTATCATTGCCTGCATCAGGAAATCCAGTTTGTCAAGCTCAGTCCCACAGTCCATCAGGAATCTGGCGCGTCTTTCCTCTGACATAGGCTCTTCAAGCATTGTTATATTTACCATCTTAAGATTTGTGATGGGCGTCTTAACTTGATGAGAGATGTCAGAAATCAATTCCTTAAGCTTAGACCTTTCCTTTGCAATGCTGTCGCAGTTTTTCAGCATTATTTCATAAAGCCTTACCAACCTGTGGTTAATCTTATAGAACAGGTTTTCCTCCAGCGCGCTCTCAGGTAGCGCTGTCTCTCCCTCTGCCATCCGGTCTAACTGCTGGCAAAGGGTATCTGAGAATAAAAGAAGCTTTTGGCGGATCAGCGCGATAAACAAAGCCACGCAGACAAGCACAAGAAAAACGTAAAGAAGGCCCAATAGAAGCACTGCGGCCTGCCCTGTCAGCAGATAAAAGCCTGTAAGCACACCGGCAGAAAGTGTACAGAAGATACCCAGGAGCGCCGCGCAGGCTTTATTTACAGAAACGTTTATTGCGTTCATTTCATCCGGCCCCCAATCCACATATATCCCATGCCATAAACAGTTTTAATATATTGAGATCCATCGCGCTCGATCTTGCTGCGGATACGGCTTATGGCAACCGTAAGGGCATGCTCATCTACAAAATTACGCTCGCAGTCCCACAGCTTTTCCAGAAGTATCTGACGGGTCAGGACAGTCTGCGGGTTCTGTATCAGCACCTTCAAAAGGCGGTATTCCATGGAAGTGAAGTTAATCGGTTCTCCTGAGAAGGCGGCCGTCATCTCTGAGAAATGAACAGACAGATTTCCGTCATCATAAGTATCCCCGCCGGTCTGCTTCTGTATCCGCGCAAGCAGAGCGGAAACCTTTTTGCGGAATACACTGATATGAAATGGTTTTGTCACATAATCATCTGCCCCTAACTCATATCCTTTTAACATATCGCTTTCCATATCATTTGCAGTCAGGAAGATTACGGCAGTATCCGGATGCTTTTCTTTCAGCTCCTGGCATAATGCAAACCCGTTTCCATCCGGGAGATTGATATCCAAAACGGCCAGTTCATAGGTCTGTTCTTCACAGCATTGCTCTGCTTCTGCTTTTGTCTTCGCCGAATCTACCTTATAACCGCCCGCAGACAAATTATAGCAAAGCGTACTATTTAAAAGATGGTCATCTTCCACTACTAAAATCCTCATATGTTCACCTTCCCTTACTATATTTTTCTCTTGATTATATCGGATTATATAATATTATCACCCAAATGTCACAGAAATCTCACATGTGCCAGTTTATTTGAAAGGGATTTCTGCAGCGCTGATTTTTCATGACTTTGAGTGTGTTTCATGCTATAATATCTGCAAGGCCTTTAGAGACGCTATCCGTTTTTTCTTGCGGCTTTTGTGTAAAATACGATGTTGAGGAGTAAAAAAACATGTACAAGCCAGTCGATAAGTCACAGCATTCCTTTCTCGATTTTAATCAGCCGATGGGGCTCCATATGAACCCGGATAACCGCTGGATCAAACATGCGGATCTCATCCCATGGCAGGCGCGCCGGAACCGGCAGCCGCTAATTAGCAAAAAAAGAGCTTTGAGTTATTTATAACCGACGCATTGAAAGCAAAACCGACACAATTAACATTTTGGAAAAAGAAGCGTCGTTTACACCTCTGTGGTTTCATAGATGGTATAATCTTGACAGAAGGATCATAAAAATGTAGAAGCAAATATTCGGGGAGAACGTTAGCATATGGATCAGAAAATAAAGACAATATGTCTCGAAGTGGGACTTGCTATTGCCCTTGTCGTAAGCTTGAGTCTTCTGGGGGCGAAGATGGGCTCTGAGCATCAGAAGAAAGAAGCAAAGCTGGAACTGGCGGAAGCCGAGAACAAAGCGGCTGCGGGAAAGCGGGACGGCGGCGTGACTGGAGGGGAGGCCGCCGAAAATGCGGAGGGCGGATCAGGAGCATCCGATCCGGATGCGGCTCCTGCGCCTGAAACGGAGGAAGTGATCGCGGACGGACAGTATCCGATCATGGGAAAAAGTCCGGTGACCGTAGAACAGATGGTTTCCTATTTTAACTCTGCTAATTTCCCCTATCCTGCTGAACAGTTGTCCAGGGGCGGCGCGGATTCTATTGAAACGTTCTGCCAGATGTATTATGAGGAAGCATCGGCGGAAGGGGTGCGGCCGGAGGTTGCCTTTGTCCAGACCATGAAGGAGACCGGATGGCTGCAGTATGCGGGAGATACCTCCATTGAACAGTTTAATTTTGCGGGACTTGGAGCCACAGGAGGCGGAGCGGCTGGCAATTCCTACCCGGATGTGCGTACCGGGATTCGGGCACAGATTCAGCATCTGAAGGCATATGCTACGGCGGACGCGCTGGTGCAGGAGTGCGTGGATGACCGGTATGAATATGTCACGAAAGGATCCGCTCCCTATGTGGAATGGCTGGGCCAGAAGGAAAATCCGGGCGGCTTGGGCTGGGCGACAGACGAAAATTACGGGTATTTTATCGTAGAGATGATTCATAGTATGAATCAGATGAAGTGATAAATATTATATCTGTTACTATCTTGATTTTATTACGCAACGCTTTTCAAAAAAGCAATATGATTATATTCTTAAGATTTTGAAAACTCCTTGACAAATAGACTTTTGCCCGCTATGATATAGTTTAGTTCATTTGGAGTTAACAATTTTGTAAAATTTCAAAGGTATTGAGAAAGAGGAGTACATAATTACTTCCCACAGAGAGGACGGCCCATCGGCTGGAAGGCGGTCCGGGTATCAGGATTATGGAACGTGACTTTTGAACCGGATATCTGAAGCGCAGGAGTGACCCGCTGTCTGCTGTGAACGCCGCCATATGCGGATGATTCGTGGCTGTCAGACTGTCGGTGATTTGCTCAGGATTTTGTGGGTAGGGTATCCCGTGGCGGTTTACGTTACAGAACCATAAGTTATGTTATGGGGCGGCATAAAAAGCGGTGCGACCGTATTTTCTTCTATGCCACATCATAAGTATAGGAATTAAGGTGGTACCGCGGAGAACAATTCGCCCTTTACATTGTAAAGGGCTTTTTTAATACCAAAAATGTGAAAAATCCGTGAAGTACCAGCTTACTGTTCATGAGTAAAAGGAGGAGAAACATGGGTAAGGAACTGGCAAAGACGTATAATCCGAAGGAGATTGAGGAAAAACTGTATGAGAAGTGGTGTGAAAACAAGTATTTCCACGCAGAGGTGGACCGGGACAAAAAACCGTTTACCACGGTCATGCCGCCTCCGAATATCACGGGAAAGCTGCATATGGGACATGCGCTGGACAATACGCTGCAGGACATCCTGATCCGGTATAAGCGGATGGAGGGCTTCAATGCCCTGTGGGTGCCGGGAACCGACCATGCGGCCATCTCTACAGAAGTAAAAGTAACGAACCAGTTAAAATCCGAGGGCATCGACAAAAAGGAATTGGGACGGGAAGGCTTTCTGGAGCGCACCTGGCAGTGGAAAGAGGAATATGCGGGAACCATCGAGAACCAGCTGAAAAAGATGGGCATCTCCTGCGACTGGGACCGGGAGCGGTTCACCATGGACGAGGGCTGTTCCAAGGCTGTCGAGGAAGTATTCATTAACCTATACGAAAAGGGATATATCTACAAGGGATCCAGGATCATCAATTGGTGTCCGGTCTGCAAGACCTCCCTGTCCGATGCCGAGGTGGAGCATGAGGAGCAGGGCGGACATTTCTGGCATATCAAGTACCCTATTGTAGGAACGGAGGATTTTCTGGAGATTGCCACGACCCGTCCGGAGACCATGCTGGGCGATACGGCTATTGCGGTACACCCGGAGGATGAGCGGTACAAGGATATCATCGGCAAGCATGTGATGCTTCCCTTGGTGAACCGGGAAATCCCCATTGTGGCAGACTACTATGTAGACAAGGAATTCGGGACCGGAGCGGTGAAGATCACGCCGGCTCATGACCCCAACGACTTTGAGGTAGGGAAGCGCCATAACCTGGAAGAGATCAACATCATGAATGACGATGCCACCATCAATGAGCGGGGCGGCAGATATGCGGGCATGGAGCGATATGAGGCGAGGAAAGCGATTGTAAAGGATCTGGAAGAGCAGGGCTTCCTGGTGAAGATCGAGCCCCACTCTCATAATGTAGGAACCCATGACCGATGCGGTACGACAGTAGAGCCGCTGATCAAGCAGCAGTGGTTCGTGAAGATGGAAGAGTTGGCGAAGCCTGCCATCGAAGCGCTGCATACAGGAGAATTGAAGTTTGTGCCGGAGAGGTTCAACAAGATCTATCTGCACTGGCTGGAAAATATCAAGGACTGGTGTATTTCACGGCAGATCTGGTGGGGACATCGGATTCCGGCGTACTACTGCGACGAATGCGGAGAATTCGTGGTGGCAAAGGAGATTCCGGAGAAATGTCCGCACTGCGGATGCGCCCATTTTACACAGGATGAAGATACACTGGATACCTGGTTTAGCTCAGCGCTGTGGCCGTTTTCTACCCTTGGCTGGCCGGAAAAGACGGAGGATCTGGATTACTTCTATCCCACGGATGTACTGGTGACAGGCTACGATATCATTTTCTTCTGGGTGATCCGGATGGTATTCTCCGGATTGGAGCATACCGGAAAATCCCCCTTCCACACCGTGCTGATCCACGGACTGGTGCGGGATTCCCAGGGGCGCAAGATGAGTAAGTCCCTGGGAAATGGAATCGATCCGCTGGAGATCATCGACCAGTACGGCGCGGATGCGCTGCGTCTTACTCTGGTAACCGGAAACGCGCCAGGCAACGATATGCGTTTTTCCAATGAAAGGGTGGAGGCAAGCCGGAACTTTGCGAATAAGGTGTGGAACGCATCCCGCTTTATTCTGATGAATATGAAAGAAAATATCGTGGACGAGCCCGGGGAGAGCCTGCTGAAACCGGCTGACAGATGGATCCTGGCAAAGGTCAACCGTCTGACGAAGGACGTGACGGAGAACATGGACAAGTTTGAGCTGGGGATCGCGGTCCAGAAGGTGTATGACTTTATCTGGGACGAATTCTGCGACTGGTATGTGGAGCTGGCAAAATACCGGATCTATCATGCCGAAGAGGATCCCGATTCTGCGAAATGTGTTCTGTGGATCTTAAAGACCGTATTGGGGCAGGCATTGAAGCTCCTGCATCCGTTCATGCCGTTTATTACGGAGGAGATCTACAGTGCGCTGGTGCCGGAGGAGGAATCCCTGATGATCTCTTCATGGCCGGAATATCGGAGGGAGTGGGAATTCCCAACGGATGAGGAAGTGATGAGCCATGTGAAGGAGATCACCCGAGGGATCCGGAACATGCGCGCGGAGATGAATGTGCCGAACAACCGCAGAACCAAGGTATTTATTGTCAGCACAGACCAGAATCTGCTGAGCGGGATTGAGGCAATCCGGGAATCTGTAAAGCCGCTGATGCTGGCAAACGATATCCTCCTTCATTCTGAGAAGAAGGATATTGCGGAAGACGCGGTGTCCATCGTAGTTCCGGGGGCAGCGGTGTATCTGCCGCTGGAAGACCTGGTGGACTTCGAGCAGGAGAAAGAACGCCTTGCGAAAGAAGAAGAAAAGCTGACAAAAGAGATCGCGAGGGCGAAGGGCATGCTGTCCAATGAGAAGTTCCTGAGTAAAGCGCCGGAGAAGAAGGTGCAGGAGGAAAAAGAAAAGCTGGAGAAGTATACCCAGATGCTTGCGCAGGTACAGGAGCGTATGGCGGGGCTGAAGAAGGCATAGAAGGACAGCGCGGCTGATCGGCCCGCGAATCAGGACAAGGGCTGCATATATATGGGAAAAGCGGACCAAAAAGACGGGATACGATAGGGCATTTATGTGAATTTGGGGTCGGATGGCTGTGTAAACGGCCATCTGACCTAAAAGGGAGAGAAGTTAGGATGAAGAAGGTTCAGATCAGGAAGCCGGATTTCAGGGGCTTCTTTCATAAGATAAAAAATTTGAAGATAGAAGACCTTAAAGCACACTGGATCGCAAGACGCAATCGCCGGGCGAGGATCCTGGAGGAACGACGCAACAGCAAATTTTCAAGGCGTATGGCGCCGGTCTATCGTTTTATGAACCGGATCTCCCTGGTATTCCATTATTTACTGGCATGCATATTAAACTTTTTTATAGAAGCGATCTCCAGGCTTTCGCTGTTCCAGGCATGGGATTATATGACGGAGACGCCGAAGGTGTTTTTGTTCAACGCCTTCTTGATTTTCGCCACCTTTTCCATCGTATACCTGGTCAGGCGGCGGGTATTTGCAAGGATCCTTCTCAGTGTATTCTGGCTGTTTTTAGGCGCCTGCAACGGGTATCTGCTGACGAAGCGGGTGACGCCCTTCAATGCCCAGGACTTAAAGGTGCTCTCGGACGCCCTCTCGCTGACCGGCAATTACTTTTCCACATTTGAACTGATCCTGCTGATCGTGGGGATCGGCGCGGTGATCCTGTGGGTTGTCTCCATGTGGAGGCGGGGCGGACAGTTTACCGGAAAAATGCACCGGATCATTGCGCTGTTCGGCGTGGGCTTCTCGGTCATTGCTTATATGGTTCTGACAGACGTGGCCATTGACCGCAGAGTGATCTCGAACTATTTTGGAAATATTGCCTTTGCATATGAAGATTATGGATTCCCTTACTGCTTTACGTCCAGTATTTTTAAGACCGGGATCTCCGAGCCGTCGGGGTACGGGGAGGAAACCATGGATGCCATCAGCAGCGGCGGGAAGATCACGAAAAGCACCACCGGACGGAAGGAAGAAGAACTGCCCAACATCATCTTTGTGCAGTTGGAATCGTATTTTGATCCCACGGAGGTGGAGTGGCTGCAGTTTTCCGAGGATCCGATCCCGAATCTGCGGAAGATGTATGAAGAGTATTCCAGCGGATATTTTAAGGTGCCGTCCGTAGGCGCGGGTACGGCCAATACGGAATTTGAAGTGCTGACCGGTATGAGCATGCGTTTCTTCGGACCGGGGGAATATCCCTATAAGACCTATGCCAAGACGAAGCCTTTGGAAAGCGCGGCTACGGCCCTGACCAGCCTTGGCTACGGAGCTGAGGCGCTGCATAACAACGGAGGAAACTTTTACAGCAGGGCGCAGGTATTCAACCACATGGGATTTGATCATTATACCAGCAAGGAATTTATGAATATCCTGCAGACGACTCCGAAGGGATGGGCTACGGATGATATCCTGATCCCGAATATCATGGATTCCATGGATACGACCAAAGGACAGGATTTTGTATTTGCCATCAGTGTACAGGGGCATGGAGACTATCCCGTAGAGAAAATGATCGAGAATCCCACCATCCAGGTCAGCGGCGTGGAGGACGAGGGCAGGAGAAATGCCTGGGAATATTATGTGAATGAAGTATACGAGATGGATGAATTTGCCGGAGACCTGGTGAAGGCCGTAGAGGAACGGGGAGAACCTTCCGTAATTGTTTTCTACGGAGACCATCTGCCCACAATGGACCTGCAGGCAAAGGATCTGAAAAGCCGGTATCTGTACAATACCAATTATGTGATCTGGGACAATATCGGTCTGAAAAAGAAGGACGGAAACTATGCGGCATACCAGATCATGGCCGAAGTGCTGGACCGTCTGGATATCCATTCGGGGACGGTGTTCAATTACCATCAGGAGCGCCGCCAGACGAAGAACTACCTGGCCGACCTGGAACTGCTGCAGTATGATATCCTGTACGGAAAGCAGTATGTCTATCAGGAGAGCGGAAAGCCGATCACATCCGGTCATATGGCGATGGGGGTTAAGGATACCACGATTACCTCTCTGGTGGAGCAGCTGGACGGCACATACAGCGTGTACGGAGAGAATTTTACCAAGCAGAGCAAGATCTATATCAACGGTGAGAAGCAGAGCAGTACGTTTTTGAATAATACAAGGATTGATCTGAAGGAATCCGTCCTGGGGGAAGAGGATGTTGTTATGGTGGCGCAGGTAGGCTCCAGCAATACCATTTTCCGGACCTCCAAGGAATACAAATACCGGGACGGACGCTTCGTGCCCCTTCCCTGCAATACCAGTACGGTGAAGGCAGGGCGGAACGCGTTTATCGGAAATGACGAGGGAGAGTAGGTATTTTGACATATGATGAGGCAGTGGATTATATTTTAAAGATCCCGAAATTTACAAAGAAAAACCCGCTGGAACATACGAAGGAATTTCTGCGTTTTTTGGGAAATCCGGAGAGGGACTTGAAGGTCATCCACGTGGCGGGGACCAACGGAAAAGGCTCGGTCTGCGTGTATCTGGATGCCATGCTGAGGTCTGAGGGGAAATCCGCAGGCCTCTTCGTCTCTCCACATCTGATCCGGATGAATGAGCGGATCCGGATCCGGGGAGAGCAGATCTCGGACGGGGAATTTGTGAGAGTATTTGAAAAGGTGATGGAGAAGGTCAGGGAAATGGAACACCAGGGTCTCTCTCATCCTACTTTTTTTGAACTGCTGTTCGGCATGGCAATGACCGCGTTTGCGGAAGCGGGAGTGGAATTTGCGGTGCTGGAGACCGGATTGGGCGGGCGGCTGGATGCCACCAACGCCGTAGAGCATCCGGCAGTCACGGCCATTGCGTCGATCGGGATGGATCACCAGGAGATTCTGGGGGATACCCTGGAACAGATCGCGGCGGAGAAGGCGGGGATCTTGAAAAAAGGAGTGCCGGTGTTTTACTCCGAAGGGGAGGAAGCTGCCGGTCAGGTGATCGAAAGCCAGGCGGCCCGGCTTGGAATTTCCTGTAAGAAAATCGGGAAAAATGCGTTCGAAAATCTGAGAATCGAACATAAAAATATTGCATTTTCCTGTACAAATGCTTATTATGGAACTACGGCATGGAAACTCCGCAATACAGGACTGTATCAGGCAGAGAACGCGATGCTTGCCCTGGAAGTGATGAAAAGCCTGTTTGGAGAGACGGGACGCCCGCGGTTATGGCGGGAAGCGCTCGCTCAGGTCGTCTGGGAGGGCCGCATGGAGGAGGTCCTGCCGGGGATCTATATCGATGGAGCACATAATCTCAATGCCGTGGTCCGGTTCGTTCAGAGCGTCAAGGCACGCGGCCCACACAGGACGGCGGTTCTGTTTTCGGCGGTTCAGGAGAAGGACTATGAAGAGATGACGGCATATCTCTGCCGGAATCTGGAGACGGACTATTACGTGGTGACCCGGATCGAAGACAGCCGGGCGGCGGATACGGAGAAGCTTCTGGCAGCATTTGCGCGGTATACGGATCGTTCGGTGGCGGTGATCGAATCCCCCCGGGAGGCGCTGCATTATGTGAGGAAGCACCAGGACGGCCGGACGGTGTACTGTCTTGGCTCCCTTTATCTGGCCGGTATGCTCAAAGAACTGGCACAGGAGGAAAGCTTATGTTAAACTACGAAGAGGAACTGAAAAAATTCAAACCAAGCCTGGAAGTAGAGGATATAGAGGATGCCGTATACCAGGAGGATCTTACGGACATGTCTGATCTGCTCAAACAGGTCATGGATCAGAAAAAATAAATTATCGGGGAAAGAATACGGTGAGGTTTGATGGACTATACGAAGAAAATCATCCGCCAGTCGAACTACTGGTATAATGACGGTCTGAAAAAGGCCCGGATACGGGATATGTCTGGCGCGATTGTCTCACTTCGGCGGAGTTTGCAATATAATAAAGGAAATATTACGGCGCGGAATCTCCTGGGGCTGGTCTACTACGGCCGGGGAGAGGTTGTGGAGGCGCTGGTCGAATGGATCATCAGCAAGAATCTGCGGCCGAAGAACAACTTGGCCAATTCCTATCTGCAGAATATCCAGCATTCGGCCAGAGGACTGGAGACGATCAACCAGTCCATAAAGAGGTTTAACCAGTGCCTCGTCTACTGCCGGCAAAATGGGGAGGACATGGCGATCATACAGTTGAAAAAGATCACCGTGTCGCATCCTTCCTTCTTGAAGGCGTATCAGCTCCTGGCGCTTTTATATCTGCATACCAGGCAGTATGCCCAGGCACAGCAGGCCCTGACCAAGGCGCGGAAGCTGGATACGACCAACGAGATCACGCTGCGCTATATGCAGGAGCTGACGCAGATCCGGGGAAAAAAAGCGAAAAAGCCGGAGAATAAGGCGACAAAAAAGAAGAAAAAAAGAAAAAAAGAAACGGTAGAATATAATCTGGGAAATGAGACCATCATTCAGCCGGCGCACCGGATGGTGAAGGAACTGGCAGGAAGATTTACCCTGATGAACATCGTACTGGGCGCTGCTATCGGCGCGGCGATCGTATGGTTTCTGATCGTGCCTGCTGTAGACGAGAGTAAGTCCGACAAGCGGAACAAGGAGGTACTGGAATACAGTGAACGGATCAATTCTCTGGAAGCACAGCTCAGTGCGGTGACCAGGACCCTGGATTCCTACCGCGCGGACAGTGCGGATTCCGAGGAAGCGGTTCAGACGGCAGCTGCCACGGCGGAGAGCTATGAGAATCTGATGACGGCATCGGAACAGTACAATTCGGGAAGCTATTCGGAGGATTCCATTGCGGATGTGCTCCTGGCCGTGAACCGGAACGCGCTCGGGGAGAGCGGACAGGAACGGTATGACGACCTGACATCAAGCATCTATCCGACAGCCTGCAGCATTCTTTATGAATCCGGTACCGCTTCTTACAATGTTGCCAATTATGATACGGCGATTGAGGTACTGGCCAAGGTTGTGAGAATGGATGAAAGCTATGATGACGGCGGGGCGCTTCTGACGCTGGGACTTGCCTGTCTGGACAACGGGGATCCCGAGACTGCTACGACCTATTTAAGCCGGGTCAATGAGCTCTTTCCGGACACGGACAATGCACAGGAGGCAAAGACCAGTCTGGAGGAGATCGCGTCGGCAGCGAACCAGGACACAGAAGAATAAAAACGGCGATTCAAGGCGCCCGACACCTTGCCGTCAGGCAAAAAAGGCAGCGGGGTCTGCCGTTATACGAAAGAAAAGGATGTGTAGAGGATACATGTCCTTTTTTTAAATGTTGCGAGGAGGAGTATGAATCAATGAAGTATCAGGTAGAAGAGAATTGCCTTACGATCTTTCTTCCGAAGGAGGTGGACCACCACCAGGCGGAGGAAATCCGGAAGGATGCGGACGCGATGATTGAGCGCAACCACATCAAATATGTGATTTTTGACTTTGGGGAGACAGAATTTATGGACAGCTCAGGGATCGGGGCAGTCATGGGAAGATACCGTCTGGTCCATCTGATCGGCGGCGAGGTGTGGGGCGTCCATGCCAATGCCAGGATCAAGAAGATTCTGACGATGTCAGGAGTCACAAAAATTATGCAGATTTATGAGGAGGATCAGAGATGAGAGACACAAATGAAATGGAAGTCATATTTGACAGCTGTTCTTCAAATGAAAGGTTTGCCCGGGTAGCCGTGGCGTCGTTTCTGACTCAGCTAAACCCCACGGTGGAGGAGGTGTCTGATGTGAAAACAGCCGTCTCCGAGGCAGTGACCAATTCCATCATCCATGGGTATGACCAGGAGATACATAAAATTACGGTCAAGTGCCGCATTGAACAGAACCGGTTTGCAGTGACTGTGAAGGACACGGGGAAAGGGATCAAGGACGTTGCCCAGGCGATGATGCCAATGTATACGACCCGTCCGGAGCTGGATCGGTCGGGAATGGGATTTTCATTTATGGAGGCATTTATGGATAAGGTGGAGGTGGAATCCGCGCCGGGAGAGGGAACTACGGTCAGGATGGAGAAAACAATCGGAAAAGGAAGGAATCTATGGACCACACAATCGCTTTAATTCAAAAGGCTCACGAAGGAGACAAGGAGGCAAGAGAGCAGCTTGTGAAGGAAAATGTGGGACTGGTCTGGAGCGTGGTAAAGCGGTTCTACGGCCGGGGCACGGACCCGGAGGACCTGTTTCAGATCGGCAGCATCGGGCTTCTCAAGGCGATTGACAAATTTGACCTGTCCTATGACGTCCGGTTTTCCACCTATGCGGTGCCCATGATATCCGGCGAGATCAAAAGATTTCTGCGGGACGACGGCATGATCAAGGTAAGCCGTTCCCTGAAAGAACTGTCCTATAAGCTTTTTCAGGCCAGGGAGGATATGACTGCGAAGCTGGGCCGGGAGCCGACTCTGGAAGAGCTTTCCCGGGTCCTTAAGGTGGAAAAGGAAGAAATTGTCCAGGCAATGGAGGCCGGAGGGGAGGTGGAATCCATCTACAAGCCCATCCATCAGAAGGAGGGGAGCGAGATCCGGCTGATGGACAAGCTGGAGGAGAAGGAACATCAGGAGGAGAAGATTCTGAACTGCATGTTGCTGCAGCAGCTTTTGGAAACGCTGGACAAGGAAGAGCGCCGCCTGATCTATCTCCGGTATTTTCAAAATCAGACTCAGTCGGCAGTGGGAAAGAAGCTGGGAATCTCACAGGTCCAGGTATCCCGGATGGAAAAAAAGATCATGGAGGCGCTGCGGCGGGAAGGAACCTGCTGAGGTATATTTTCGGGATTTTTTCAGATACTACTGCTTATAGGCGCAAAGGATTTGGCCTGCGGTCTATAGATCAAGAGAAAGGACAGGTGGCTGTAATGGAAGAAGGAAGAAGAAAAATACGGATATGCTTGATGAGCATTGTCCTGGCGGCAGTAGTGATCGGAATTTTTTACTATTACTATAGTGACGCGGAGGCGGTTTCCAACGGCGCGGGGACGCTGATCAGAAGGCCGGGTGCAGAATATCATGCCTGCTAATCAGGAAACGGTCTATATCAAAGGAGAGCGGGATGTGGAGATCACGAAGACGGATGTCACGCTGGGAGACATCCTGACTCTGGAATGCAGCAACAAAGCTATGATCCCGAAGCTGAAGGTGCTCAAGATCCTGAAAATTCCGGATCAGGGGAAGCGCAGGTATGTGATATCCATATTGAAGATCATTGCCTGTATCCATGAAAAATATCCGGGTGTGGATATTCAGAATATGGGGGAGACAGACATTATTGTGACCTACGAGGATCAGAAAACCCCGGGTATGGCGGTGCACCTCATTAAGACGATATTTGTGGCGATGCTGACCTTTGCGGGCTCCGCGTTTGCGATCATGGCATTTAACAACGACGCGTCGGTTTCCGATCTGTTTTCCCAGATGTATGAATTTATCATGGGTTCCGGATCGGATGGGTTTTCCATCATGGAGGTCAGCTATTCCGTGGGCATCACCATCGGGATCCTGGTATTTTTTAACCATTTCGGTAAGAAAAGATTTACTGTGGATCCTACGCCTTTGGAGGTGCAGATGCGGGTCTATGAAAATGATATCCAGACCACTCTGATCGAAAACGCGTCAAGAAAGGGGGCGGAGCTGGATGTGGGTACGGCAGACCCTTCTGGGAATCATCGGTCTTAGCTCGGGAGTTGTTATTGCAGGGGGTCTGTTTGCCCTGATCGTGGAGCTGGGCGTGATCGCGGACTTTGCGGACCGGACTCATACGGCGGACAAGATCCTTCTCTATGAGGACTGCGCCGCTTTGGGAGGTGTGGCCGGAAACCTGATCTCGGTCTTCCGCCCCCAGATGGGCTACCTTGGGTTTCTGCTTCCGGTATTCGGGCTGCTGGCCGGAATCTTTGTAGGGTGCTGGGCTATGGCTCTTGCGGAGGTGCTGAATGTATTTCCCATCTTTATCCGAAGGCTGAAGATTGTGCGCTACAGCGTGGCTTTTATCCTCAGCATGGCCCTTGGGCGCGGGCTGGGGGCGTTTATTTATTTGCTGAAACGCTGGTAGCCGCCGGCCGGGACAATTACGGACTGTATGCGTCATATGTCAATGCGCGGCAGACTTTATCGGCTGTGAGTCTATCCGGCGTTCAGCACAAACATTTCAAAAAGGGCAGGTATCCGGTCGGTTACCTGCTCTTTGAATACCATCGTATGCAGAAAGGCTGCCAATGACAGGCTTTCTGTATACCGCTGTATATGGAAAGTCTTCCGATGCCGGGCTCTCCATATACCTGTAAATATATTTACATGATCCCCCAAAGCCAGTACAGGAAGCCCAGGACCCAGGTAGTAAAGATTCCGTACAGTATGACCGGGCCCGCAATGGTAAAGATCTTACATCCGATCCCGAATACCTGCCCTTCCTTTTTGTATTCGATGGCCGGGGCGGCAACGGAATTGGCGAATCCGGTAATGGGCACCAGCGCGCCGGCTCCTCCCCATTTCGCGATCTTCGGGTAGACATTCATTCCGGTCAGGATGATGCTGAGAAGGATCAGCAGCAGAGACGTCCATCCGCTGCAGGCATCCTTGGAGAGCTCCCGGACCTTGCAGTAATTGTAGATGAGCTGCCCCGCAGTGCAGATGATCCCTCCGGTGACAAATGCCTTTCCCATATTCAGCCAGATATTATGGACCGGAGTCTTTTGCTTTACATAAGCTTCGTATTGCTTTTCCTGCTTCATTTTTTGTGTTTTATCCATATTCTTACCTCACAGATCATATGATTTTGCCTGCCAAAAGGGTTTCCGACTGAATGAGCAGGTCGAAAGCTCCCTGGAGCATCCAACCGTACAGTTGGAAAGTGTTCCTCTCTCTTGCCGGCTGATTTATAGTATCTGGAAAATATAAGATCTTATTCAGAACCGTGAATAAAATCCCTCCGATCATCTTATACTATTTTTCAAAAATGAATCCGGTGAAAAGATTCGGGCAGTGCTGTGAGGCGGCAGACATTTATGCAGAAATGAAAACAGCCGGATCGGAAATGGGGAATTGGTTTGGGACAGGAATTGAAAACGAAAATGAATCAGATCAAAGGAGCTCAGAGCATCAGCTTTGAAGTTTCTCCTTATATCATGAGCAGCGGTTCGGTTGTGGGAAGCAAGGAGTCAGAAGGACCTCTGGGAAAACTATTTGATGTGTCGAACCAGGACGACCTGTTCGGAGCAAAGACCTGGGAAGAGGCAGAAAGCAATATGCAGAAGGAGGCCTGTGTGCTTGCCCTTGGAAAGGCACACGTGAAGCCGGAGTCCGTCCGATTTTTATTCGGCGGGGATCTGCTCCGGCAGGGGATCGCCACATCCATGGGGGTCGAGTCTCTGCAGATTCCGCTGTTCGGGCTCTATGGCGCCTGCTCCACCTCCGGGGAAGCGCTGGCACTGAGTGCTATGAGTGTGGCTGCGGGCTATGGGGACTGTATGCTTGCCGTGACCTCCAGCCATTTCGGGAGTGCGGAAAAGGAATTTCGTTTTCCGTTGGGATACGCGAACCAGCGCCCGCTGTCGGCACACTGGACGGTGACAGGGAGCGGCGCGTTCCTGGTGGGGACGGAGAAGAGCCATGTGCGTATCTCCGGTGTGACCGTGGGTAAGATCGTGGATTATGGCCTGAAGGATTCTCAGAATATGGGCGCCTGCATGGCTCCGGCCGCCATGGACACGATCGTCCAAAACCTGCAGGATTTTGGAAGGACCGTGGAGGATTATGACAGGATCGTCACAGGGGATCTGGGGTATGTGGGACAGGATATCCTGTTCGACCTGGTACAGGAAAAAGGCTATGACATCCGGGTCAAGCATATGGACTGCGGAATGGAGATCTTTGACCAGAAGACCCAGGACACCCACGCGGGAGGAAGCGGCTGCGGCTGCGCGGCTGTGACACTGGCCTCTTATATTCTGCCCAAGATCCGAAAGGGCGAATGGAAGCGGGTGCTTTTTGTGCCCACAGGCGCTCTGCTGTCAACAGTCAGCTTCAATGAAGGAGCCAGCGTTCCGGGGATTGCCCATGGGATCGTGCTGGAGCATGTGAACTGATCCGGACGCTGCTCCACAGTGGATAGAATGCAGAGAATGTGTTTCGCTTCGGAGAATGACGGAGTGATCGATTCTCCGATATATGACATCGAAGGAGGAAAAGAATGTGGATTATGTAAAAGCATTTTTGATCGGAGGACTGATCTGCGCGCTGGTGCAGATCTTACTGGACCGAACCAAGCTGATGCCGGGGCGGGTCATGGTGTTGCTGGTATGCAGCGGCGCGGTTCTTGGCTTCTGCAATATTTACAAGCCGTTTCAGGATTTTGCCGGGGCCGGGGCGAGCGTCCCTCTGCTGGGCTTTGGCAACGTACTGTGGCAGGGAGTGAAGGAGGCTGTGGATAAAAGCGGCTTTCTGGGAATCTTCCAGGGGGGCTTCAAGGCAAGCGCGGTAGGGATATCCGCGGCGCTGGTATTTGGATATCTGGCATCCGTGACCTTTGAGCCCAGGATGAAAAAATAAAAGGAATCCGTTTTATTATGGGTGAAAATGGAAGTTCCTGTTGCTTTTTACCGGGGATAATGTTATGTTGTTCGTGTAGCGTTTTTTATTCAATAGGAAACTTCTCCCAATTTTCCTTTCGAATAAAAACCCTTCGGGGGATGCGCACTACGCGCATAAGGAAAATGGCTGCTGCCGCAGCCGCGCTTCAGCGCGTGTGTGCGTCAAGACGCACACTTTTTTACTAGGGAGGAAAAAGCATATGGATTATGTAAACATTATCATTCCCTTTATCGGGGGACTTGGCATGTTCATTTACGGCATGCAGATCATGGCGCAGGGACTGGAAAATGCTGCCGGCAATAAAATGAAAACGATGCTGGAGGCTTTGACGAGAAATAAATTTTTCGGCGTGCTTTTAGGCGCGTTGATCACGGCGGTGATCCAGAGCTCTTCCGCAACCACGGTCATGGTGGTAGGCTTTGTCAACGCGGGGATTATGAGCCTGAATCAGGCGATGGGCGTTATCATGGGCGCCAATATCGGTACAACGGTAACTGGATGGCTGGTATCCAGTGTGGAGTGGGCCAAGTTCTTAAGTCCCGGCAACCTGGCTCCGGTGGCGATCATGCTGGGCGTGATCGTGATGCTGACGGGAACAAGGCGTTCCACCAAGGACATTTCCAGTATTATTATTGGCTTCGGACTTCTTTTCGTAGGAATCACGACCATGTCGGCCTCCGTCGCGCCGCTGCAGGATTCGGAAGGCTTCCGCAATCTGTTCATTACCCTGGGGCACAATCCGTTCCTTGGTATTATCGCCGGCGCGGTGGTGACTGCGGTGATCCAGAGCTCCTCCGCGTCCGTGGGTATTCTGCAGAGCCTTTCCGCCGCAGGGCTGGTTCCCTTTAACGCGGCGGTGTATATCATCATGGGCCAGAACATCGGTACCTGCGTGACCGCCATCATGTCCAGTATCGGTGCAAAGAAGACGGCGAAGACGGCGGCTGTGATGCATCTTCTGTTCAATATCATCGGTACGGTGCTGTTCAGTATCGTAGCCATTGTGCTGTTCAAAGTGGTATTCCCGGCAGCGGGTACCGGCATGATCACGCAGACAGAGATCAGTACGGTGCATACGATCTTCAATATCGGTACGACAGTCCTCCTGTTCCCGGTATCCGACCTGATCATCAAGCTGGCGAAGAAGCTGGAAAGAGAGGATGACAAGGACAACGATGAGAGCAAGGTACTTCTCGACGAACGTATGCTGGAGACGCCGGGGATCGCTCTGCAGTCTGTAGTCAGCGAGATCGCCAGAATGGGAAATATTGTGGCAAGAACCGCGGACCGGGCGGAAGAGGTCATGTTCTCGAAGGACGAGAGGCAGATCCGCAAGATCCGGGAGGAAGAAGAGACGGTGGACGGCCTGTGCAGCGGGATTACGGGGTATGTGGTCCGGTTAAGCTCCCTGTCGCTGAATGAGAAGGAGCACCAGCATGTGGCAAGCCTTCTGCAGATCTTATCGGATATGGAACGGATCAGTGACTACTGTGAAAATATTTCCGAATTTGCCGAGACATTGTCTGACCGGAAGGCAGAATTTTCCGAAAAAGGCACTGCGGAATTGCGGGAGATGACTCGCGTCTGCCTGGACAGCTATCGGTACGCGGCGGAGGCATTTGCGGAAAACGATAAGGAAAAGGCATTGAAGGTCATTGAGAAGGAGAGCCAGGCGGATGACCTGGAGATCCAGCTCCGTTCGGCGCATATGAAGCGGCTGGCAAACAATCAGTGCAACACGGACGCGGGCATTGTGTATCTGGATGCGCTGGTGTGTATGGAACGTATCTCCGACCACTCCAGGAATATTGCGGAGGAGATCCTGATGCGGTAAAAAAGCAGGGTGAATTTATGAGATTACTGTTTGCGGAAGATGAGGTGAGTATGTCCGAGGCTGTCTCGGATATCCTCACCTATCATCATTATATGGTAGATGCGGTATATGACGGGGAAGCGGCTCTGGATTATGCCAGAATGGAAGCGTATGACGGCATCATCCTGGATATCATGATGCCGAAGAAGAGCGGGTTCGAGGTGCTGGAACAGCTGCGGAAGGAGGGATGTCGGACGCCGATCCTCCTTCTCACCGCCAGAGGGGAGGTGGAGGACCGGATCCGGGGACTGGATCTGGGGGCGGATGATTACCTGCCCAAGCCCTTTTCTATGGATGAGCTGCTGGCGCGGGTGCGTGCCATGCTTCGGCGAAGGGAAACTTTTGTGCCGGATATTCTGACCTGCGGGGACATCTCTCTGAACCTGCAGAGCTATGAATTGAGCGGAAATGGCAGATCTTTCGTGCTGCCCAAGCTGGAATACCGCATGATGGAAGTGCTGATGCAGAATCAGAAGCGTTATCTTTCATCGGAAGATCTCCTTGTGAAGGTGTGGGGCTACGATACGGAAGCGGAGGTAGGGACAGTGTGGGTGTACATATCCTATTTGCGGAAACGGCTGGCGGCTCTGAGCGACCAGGTGGAGATCAAGGTGAAGCGGAATATCGGGTATATGCTGGAAACAGTGGATTGAGGTGAGCGATGCAGAAAACACTTCAGAAAAAGTTTGTGATCACGGCAATGGCAGCAATATCGGTATTGCTGCTGATTTTGCTCGGCGCTATCAACGGATTGAATTTTTGGCAGACGGACCGGCAGACGGACCGCTTGCTGGAGACGCTGACCCGGCAGGCGGCAGCGGCTCCCAGGTCGGAGCCGGGAATGCTTCCGTTTCCGGACATGTCGGGGAAAAGAGAGCCGGGAGACTTTTTCAGCCCGCCAGTTACGGAAGACCACGCCATGTCAGCCAGGTATTTTTGTGTGTGGTTTGACCGGGAAGGGAGCGTTGCCCGAACCGATATCGGACGGATTTCGTCTGTATCCGGAGAGGAAGCAAAGGAGTACGCAGAGAAGATCTATGAGCAGGGAAAAGAATCCGGCAGACTGAACCGTTTTGAATACAGACGGATGCCTGCCCGGGACGGACAGGGAGAGCTCCTGCTGTTTTTGGATACGTCCGCGCAGCGGTATGCTCTGCTTCTGGTGCTGGCTCTTTCGGCGGGAATCGGTATATTGTGCTGGTTTGGTATGCTTCTGCTGGTGATCCTGCTGTCAAATAAGGCCATCCTGCCGATTGCGAGGAACCTGGAAAAGCAGAAGCAGTTTGTCACGGATGCGGGCCATGAAATCAAAACACCGCTGGCAATCATTATGGCCAATACGGAGGCTATGGAGCTTTGCGGCGGGGAAACCAAATGGAGCCGGAACATCAAGGCGCAGACCGCGCGTCTTGGTGGTCTGATGCAGAATCTGCTGGTGCTTGCCAGGCTGGATGAAGGTGTGTGGGAGCTTCCGGCATCTGATTTTTCCATGAGCCGCCTTCTGGAGGAGGCGCTTCCAACCTTTTGTGAGTCGGCAGCCTTGAAGAATGTGATGATCGAAGCGAAGATCGGCCAGGGCATAGAGCTTCACAGCAACAGGGAGAATCTGCTGAGGCTGGTGTCTATCCTGCTGGACAATGCGGTAAAATATGTACCGAAGGGCGGGGAGATTGCCGTCACATTAAAAAGGCAGGGAAGAGAAACGCTGCTGCAGGTGGAGAATGACTGTGAGGAGCTGCCGGTGGATGAACCGGAGAAGCTGTTTGACCGGTTTTACCGGGGGGACAGCGCCCGGACACAGAAAAGCGGGGGATACGGGATCGGGCTTTCCGCGGCGCAGGCGATCGTGGAGAATTGTAAAGGAGAGATCCGCGCGGAATACCGGGGAGATTCCAGAATTGTATTTACGGTCCGGATCTAATGCGGAAAAAGATGTGGAGATGGAGCCTTTTGTCAATATGGGCGGCCAGGTTAAGGTATGGCGTCCGCTGTGCGGCGAGATCACGGAAGAGCGGCTGGATCAGGATGCAGAGGATGCGGTACGTTTTCAGAGATATATACTGGACGGAAGGATGGATTGACGGGGAATATTTTGAAAATATGCAGAAAAAACAGGAATAGGTGGGATGTCCCCTGGTACGATGTGGTATCAGGGGATATTTTATTCAATAGAAAATTTCCAGCTGTGCGGTTGGAGATGCTCCAAGGAGCATCCAACCCACTTATCCATTCGCAAAAATCGTGCTGACGCACTCTTACGTCTGCTAACGCAGCCGCTTTTTGCTCATTAATAAGTGGGTTGCTGATTCGATAGAGCATTTTCATTGCAATAAATTGCATGAAAATGCTCTATCGAATCGCAACCGCACAGCTGGAAAAATTTTGACATCCAAGTCTGCGGAAAAGCAGCTGACATCAGATCATGCTATATCTGCAGTCACATTTTTTTCACATCTGTCTAAGTTTCATTTAAGGTTTCATGTATAATATTTTAGTGAAAATAGTGAACCAAAAAAGAAGTGCTATGTTTGATTAGAAAGGGGGCAGTGAATTATGACATGGCGTCATGAATGGAAGCATGAGATCAATATATCGGATCTGATTCAGCTCAGGCACCGTCTGCAGACGGTCATGGAGACGGACTCCCATGCGGTGGATGGAAAATACGAAATCCGCAGTCTGTATTTTGATACACCCGGAGACAAGGCGCTTCGGGAAAAAATGGATGGAGTGAACCAAAGGGAGAAGTTCCGGCTGCGGTATTATAATAGAGACACTTCCGGAATCCGGTTGGAAAAGAAAAGCAAACGCAATGGACTTGGAAAGAAACAAAGCATAGGCCTGACGGAGGATGAAGCGCGGGCCATTCTGGAAAATCAATGCAGGTGGATGGTGGACAGCGGGAGGCCTCTGGTAGAGGAATTGTACTGCAAAATGCGGTTCCAGGGGCTGCGTCCGAAAACGATCGTGGACTATACGCGGGAGCCGTTTACCTATGCTCCGGGAAATGTGCGTGTGACTCTGGACTATCAGATCCGGACCGGGCTGAATGGAATTGATTTTCTGAATCAGGACTGCGTTACGGTTCCGGCGGGGGACGCGCCTGCGATCCTGGAAGTAAAATGGGATGCGTTTCTGCCGTCTGTGATCCGGGATATTGTCCAGCTGGAAGGCAGGCATACATCGGCATTTTCAAAATATGCGGCATGCAGAAAATATGGGTGAAAACGAGAAAGGATTGGTATCAAATATGACATTTCAAGACATTTTTAAATCCAGTTTTTTGGAGAACGTGGACAGCGTCAGCATTGTGGATATGGCACTGGCAATGATCCTGGCATTTGGGATCGGCCTGTTTATCTTTTTGATCTATAAGAAAACATTTTCCGGGGTGATGTATTCCTCCAGCTTTGGTGTGACTCTGGTTGCCTTGACCATGATCACGACACTTGTCATCCTTGCAGTGACATCCAATATTGTGCTGTCCCTTGGTATGGTCGGCGCCCTGTCTATTGTCCGCTTTAGGACCGCGATCAAGGAGCCTCTGGATATCGCGTTTTTGTTCTGGGCGATCGCGGAAGGGATCGTACTTGCGGCTGGCATGATACCGCTGGCGGTATTTGGCGGCGTGTTTATCGGGCTGATTTTGCTCGTGTTCGTCAATAAAAAATCTCATATAACCCCGTATATTGTCGTACTCAGCTGCACGGGACAGGAGAGTGAAGGAAAGGCGCTGGATTTCCTGAAAAAGCAGGTGAGCCGCTGCATCGTAAAAAGTAAGACTGTCCAGCGGAGTATGGTGGAAGTGACTGCTGAGATCCGGTTGAAGAGTGAGGATACGGAGTTTATCAATGCGCTCTCCGCAATGGACGGCGTGCATAGCGCTGTTCTGGTCAGCTATAATGGGGACTATATGGGGTAGCTTTACGAATGTACGGAACGTATGATATCCGGAAAAACTCCGCAGGAATATCATGCCATTCGTACATGGAAATGAACAGGGAGGATAGCGAATGTCAACACATAAACGGATTGACAGGATCTGCTGCGGCGTACTTTTGCTGGTGCTGCTTTTAATCATTGTATTTATGAATGCCGGAATGCTTGGCGTACAGGCTGTATCCAGTGTCCTGGGATATGAGACGAGGCTGTTTGATACATCCATGGTGCATACCATTGAGATTGAGATGGAGGACTGGGATTCATTTCTGGAAGGATGCACGGATGAAGAATATGTATCCTGTTCCCTGGTGATTGACCAGGAGGCCTGTAAAAATGTTGCAATCCGGGCAAAGGGAAATACGTCGCTTACATCTGTGGCGTCCTATGGAAATAACCGCTACAGTTTTAAGGTGGAATTTGACCATTATGACAAGTCGAATACCTATTATGGTTTGGATAAGCTGTGCCTGAACAACATTATTCAGGATAATACCTATATGAAGGACTATGTGACTTATCAGATGATGTCCGGTTTCGGCGTGGACTCGCCTCTTTGCAGCTATGTGTATCTTACGGTAAATGGAGAGGATTTTGGACTGTACTTTGCTGTGGAAGGGGTGGAAGAGAGCTTCCTGGAACGGAATTATGGAAGGGATTACGGAGAACTGTATAAGCCGGACAGCATGGGTATGGGCGGTGGCAGAGGTAATGGAGCCGGGTTTGATCCGGGAATTCTGGAGGATGCGGGAACTTGGCCGGAAAATCCGGGCAATGGTGAAGAAGGAATGGGAATGCCCGGAGAAGGGGCGCTGCCGGAAGGAATGGAGACTGGAAAAGGCCCTGACGGTCCGGGCGGGATGTCCATGGGCAGTGACGATGTTTCCCTGATTTATACGGATGATGAGTACGATAGCTACAGTAATATTTTTGACAATGCAAAAACGGAGATTTCGGACAGCGACAAGGATCGTCTGATTGATGCTTTAAGGAGATTGAATGAAGGGAAAAATATTGACACAGTGGTTGATATTGAGGAAGTGATCCGCTATTTTACAGTGCATAATTTTGTATGCAATTTCGACAGTTATACGGGGACTATGATCCACAATTATTATTTGTACGAAAAGGATGGGCAGCTTTCCATGATTCCATGGGACTATAATCTGGCTTTCGGCGGATTTGAATCCGGAACAGATGCCGAAGGACTGGTGAATTACCCGATTGATTCCCCGGTATCCGGCGGTACTGTGGAATCCCGGCCCATGCTTGCCTGGATCTTTGCGGATGAGGAATACACAGAGTTGTATCATCAATATTTTGCGGAATTTATAGGGCAGTATTTTACAAACGGAGAATTTGAACGGATGATCGATACGGTATCCGAAATGATTGCGCCGTATGTAGAAAAGGATCCGACAAAATTCTGTACTTATGAGGAATATCAGGAGGGCATTTCCACACTGAAAAGCTTTTGCGTGCTGCGTGCGGAAAGCATCGAAGGGCAGCTGGACGGGACGACCTCTTCCACGGAAGCGGCAAGCTTATCCATTGAAGCTATGGGAACCATGGGGAATACATTTGGCCCGGGAAATGGTTCGGGAAGTGATGCGGGAAAAGTGATACGGGAAGATTTTCTGAGTAAGGCTGAATCAGAGACAGAAGGAAGCGGCAGGGGAAATAAATTCAGGACGGAAGATATTCAGGGAGGAACGGAACCGCCGGAAATGGATTTTGATGAAGATGCCATGCCGGGAGGAGCAGTACCGAATATGGAAAAACCGCAGGATATGGACACAATGGCCAAGGCAGGATACCAGACAGATATTACGGGGAGGGCAATCGGAAATATGTGGATTTTAACAGCGGCTTCAGCAGTTTTGCTTCTTGCGGGAATCCTCTGTGCATGCAGATATAAAAGATATTCATGATTTATACCCAAGGGCACCCCGTTATGGCTATAACGGGGTGCCCTTGGGTATAAAAAAAGAAGTCTGCTATATTACGAAAATGTGATATGGCAAACTTCTTTTATCCCGTACAATTTCCATGTGAAATACTCAGCATATTTAGCGGGGGTTCGAAACGATCATGAATGCTCTTCGTTGAGCTTCACCGCTTTCCGAAACAGTAGCAGTCCGATTACAAACAGCACGGAGATGGCAGCCACGCCGACGTTCATCCTGCCGGTAAGCTGGCTCATGATGGAAACTAGAGTGGTGCCAAGGATGGCGGCGCCTTTTCCGCAGATATCATAGAGCCCGAAGTATTCTCCCGACTTTTCCACAGGAATAATCTTCCCGAAATAAGAACGTGACAGGGCCTGTACCGTACCCTGGAACAGACCTACCATGACCGCGAGGATCCAGAAATCCCGCTGAGTATCCAGGCCATATGCATATAAAGCAATAAACAGGTATGCCAGAATACAGATGGTCAGGATCTTCGTGGAACCGATTTTCTTTGCGAGGCAGTTCAAAAGCAAGACCGAAGGAAACGCGACAATCTGTGTCAGCAAAAGCGCCAGGAGCAGTCCCGTACTGTCAAGTCCCAGAGCCTGCCCGTAGGCAGTTGCCATATCAATGATCGTATAGACACCATCAATATAGAAGAAAAACGCAAGCAGGAAAAGGAAGATATGCTTTTCCTGTTTGATGTCCGCAAAGGTCTTTCCAAGCCTGCAAAAGCTGTTGAGGATTACATGCTCCGTAGATTCAATATAGTATTTCTGTTTAAATGAAATAAGAAGCGGAACTGCGGAGGCCAGCCACCAGGCCGCTGTGATGAAAAAGGCAATGGACATGGAGGACTGCATGCTAAGCCCCAGGGAACCTCCCCCTAATACAACTCCGAGGCTTGCCACAAAGGGAATGCAGCTCCCAATATAGCCCCACGCGAAGCCTTGGGAGGATACGGTATCCATCCGTTCCGGCTCGGTCACGTCCGTGAGCATGGCATCATAGAAAACAAGGCTGGCAGAGTAGCCGGTCTTTGCCAGGATAAACACGCCAAGGAACCAGATCCAGGAAGACAAAAATCCCAGGATGACACAGCCTGCTACACCAATGAAGAGAACGACCTTGAAGATCCGCTTTTTAAAATCCTTCGTATCGGCTACGGCTCCCAGGGTCGGCCCCATCAGTGCCACCAGCAGGGTGCAGATGGAGGATGCGTATCCCCAGTAGGCAAGATAATTTACATCAGAGATACCGGCATTTTCAGCAAGATAGTTAAAATAAATCGGAAAAATGGTAGATACCAGCATTGTAAATGCGGAGTTGCCTACATCATACAATACCCATTTCTTTTCCAGGCGGGTCATTTTAAAATTCATGATGTTCATCCTTTACTGTTTTTGGAATTCATAGGGGCAGGTCCTGCCAGTGGTCGCCAGGACCAAAGGTTTCATGAAATCTGGATGGAAGCTCTGTTCCATCGGAAAGCAGCTTCTGATATTTTATGATCAGGCCGACTGCCAGCGGTACGGCGCCTTTATAAAGCTTTTTCAGAAGCCGGCAGTAATCCTCGCAGGCCGAATTTGGCGTTTCGCTCATGACCATGTCGTGTTTGGACTCATATTGTCCGGCCAACTTCATAGCTCCGAACAAAAACCGGCGTTTTCTGGGATTCGGCGCAAGGAGTAGCTTATGAACCAGAATCATGGAGGACAGAGATTTTTTCACTTCCTTTGCCGAAACCTCTTCAAAAAACGGCGCGATCACCTCTGCGTTTTTCATTGTAGGATGGATATGATTCGTTCCGAGATAGGAAACAGGATCAATGTGATCCTCCGTCAGGAGCATCCTGTCAAATTCCATCTCAATCTCGGAATGACTGACCCCGCTGACCTGTATCATTTTTTCTACATATTTATGACATTCGCTGTCAAGCGCAAAATGACAGATGAATCCGTAGATATAAGCGCGTGCGGCTTCCTGGTCCAGAGAACGCTTGATGACCTGGGCTGCCTGAAAAAAGAAAGCATCCGCCGGCTGATCGTGCAGCTCATATCCGGTAGTATTTACATGGTTTGCCATAAACACTCTATAATAGAATAAAATGTCAGGGCCATGCAGCCCGATATCAAATAATTCCCGTTTGCTTTCGATGGCCTTTTGGAAATGCTTCGGGAGGGTGTTGATCACGTCCTTTCCAAATTTATAGTGTGCATATGTTGTCGGCATAATATACACTCCTTTCAGTTGGCAGTTTGCGTCTGTGTGAACACGGAACAGATGCGGTATATCGGATCTGACTCGCGGCACTCACAGATATAAGATTTCTATTTACTATCTTACCACAAACTGGAGAGAATATAAAACATTTCTTAAAAGAACATTTATAGGGAGTATATCCAATGTTTTTGTTCACATGGTGTCGTGCGCTTGTTGCGCGGCATCCGGCCAATTCAGTGATGGGGCGGGCATCCAGCCCGTCTACACTCCGTTCCGGTCCGTCCTAAACAAGCGTCGCTGGCGCTTAGGACCGCCGGCAGGCGACTTTTCAATGGGCTGGATGCCGTTACTGCGAGCGCCCAATCAGGGTGTGAACAGTAAGTATCCGATTTTTTAAGCGCTCTTTACTGAAAAGAGGGGAGAAAAGAAACTGCGGTTTTGTAAAAGTTTTATGAATTTCTCAGTTCTACTTGACTAAATCAGTATAATTTTTTAAAATAGCTATATGACATGAAGAAATGTCATTCATCTAAGGGCTTGTACTGGTTTCGACAGGGATCTTGAAGATGGAGAAGCTATCCGCAGGCAGATGCGTCAAATCGCACACTTAAAATTAAACGCTAACGATAATTTCGAATTAGCTGCAGCCTAATTGCTGCATGTCAGCCCCAGGGCACCCGCACCTTGGGAATCTGGCACCGACTATGCGGGAAACGATGCCGGCAAAGCTTTGAGCCAGCAGGCGTATCATGAAGCTACTGAAACCGTAAGGATGTTCGTTTTCGTACGGCAGAGGGAATGAAAAAGAACGGACTATGATAGTAGAAGTACATGGGATGGGTTTTTGGACGCGGGTTCGATTCCCGCCAGGTCCATCATTTGTAGTATGGAGAGGCTTGTAGAATGAGTGGGCTTCTCAATTACAACAGGCGTTCAGAATTGCGCCGGGATCATAATTTAAAAATTTCAATTCTGATATGGAAACATAGCTCAGCTGGGATGAGCGTTCGCCTCACACGCGAGAGGTCATGGGTTCGAGCCCCATTGTTTCCATCACCAAGGCTTGGTTCTGAAAACAGCAGAACCAAGCCGTTTTTTATTGGTTTGATGGGAAAAACGAGGAAGAAAGCGTTGGGAGCAATGAAGTGCATCTAAATACTTGCAGAGGGAAAGAGCGGCAAGTGGGAGGCGGTTCTGCGGCGATGGTTTGGAAATATTGAAAATATCAGAAGTATCCGATTCGGACTTTTTGGAAAGAGAGGAATTTAGGATTGTTTTAGAGGGCGACTGTGGGTATAATATTTATAAAGAAAAGGAGTGATATTATGGCACTGCCACAGGAAAAAACTTATACCATCGAGGATATCTATGCTCTGCCGGAAGGCCAGCGTGCTGAACTGATTAACGGCCAGATTTACGATATGGCACCGCCAAGCACCGTGCACCAACGTATCCTGATGAACCTGGCAGGTGAAATCAGGGAATATATAAAAAAACACAAAGGCAGCTGCGAAGTGTTTCCTGCTCCCTTTGCGGTTTTTTTGAATGCAGACGATGCAAACTATGTTGAACCGGATATCAGTATCATATGTGATAAAAGCAAGCTGGACGACCGTGGATACAATGGTGCTCCGGATTGGATTATAGAAGTTATTTCACCAAGCACTGCTCGGATGGATTATTCTGTCAAATTATTCAAATATCGTACTGCCGGTGTACGTGAATACTGGATCGTGAATCCTTTGAAGAAAATTGTGCAGACTTATTTCTTTGATGGGGAAGAAGACTCAAATGCTTTTTTATTTGAAGATGAAATATCGGCCCACATATTTACCGGCCTGTCTATCAAAATCAGTGATTTGCTGTGATAAATGAAAAATCCAGGTATTGTATAATTCATAGACTTGCAGTGAGATAAAAAACCATTCGAAAGCTAAAAAAATCAGGTAAGGCAAGTGATTGTGCCAGATGGTGATTCAGGGCATAATGGATGAAAAGGAACTATAATGAGTAACATCGAAAAAAGTATAGGTAGATATTGTCAAAATAAAGAAAAAGAAAGAGAGGAATAAACCCGTGAGTAATAGAGAAAGAGCAATGCAGCTATTAGAAGCTGTTCCAGATTATAAGATAGAATATGTAATTGCGTATCTGCAAGGAGTGACCGCTGGGAATGAGATTTCTGAAAAGATACCAAATGACGAAACAATAGAGGCTATGCAGGAATTGGAAAATGGAGGCGGTACAGTCTTTGAAGGCACTGCGCACGATTTTATTTCCGCTATGCTGGAGGGATAAGGATGTATATCTTGAAATATTCCGGGAAAATAAAGAAAGATATAAAGCTATGCCAAAAAGAGAGGATATGATTTCCAGCTTTTCGAATTTGTTCTTGAGAAATTGATGAAACCGGGACCTTTGGATATTAAGAACAAAGATCACGATTTAAGGGGGGAATACAAAGGATTCAGAGAATGTCATATCTCACCGGATTGGTTATTAATTTATCGTTATAATGGAGATTATTTGGAGCTTTCCAGAACCGGTACACATTCGGATTTGTTTAATATGTAGAAATGAAAGGAGTGGAATCGGTAATGGGCGGAAAAGTTTTGAAGCATGAAGCGAAAACAATAAGAAATGAAGGCATCCTTCTTGGACGAAAAGAAGGAAGAGAGGAAGGTATCAGAGGAACAGTTTCTGTATTAAAAGAATTAGGAGTTCCGCAACAGACTATTTTATCTCAAATTCAAAAGCAGTATAATCTAAGCCTGGAAACATCAAAAAAATATTTATAGAAATCAGTCATTATAGCATCAGAGGGATAATAGCCATTACGGTTTATTATCTTTTTTTATGCGGTATTCTTATATGTATCAAAACCATTAAATTAGCTTTTCTGAATCAAATAAATGATAGAGATTTGTCCGTGATTTATACACATTGAGACTGACTTTTATGTAGCAATGATACTGCTATATTAAAAAAAATAGAAAGGATGTGAAATAATTATTAAGAAAAACATGAAAAGATATATTTGTAAGAAGAATGAAAATAGGGATTGCTATACGGAGGCTGTTATAGAAATTCTGGATAAAATGAAGGATTTAGAAAATGATTCTTTGATTTTAAAATCGATAGATTTATGTGAAAATACTTTATATCAAAAGTTGCTGTTTAGGACTTTAGATAGTCTAAAAAGAAATAAAAGATATACGGCATTTGACATAAATAATAGAAAAATTTCAATGGAGGATTTGAACGATGATGATACAATAGAATCTCTGCTAGATGGCGTTAATGATAATCCTATAAAAATAGATCATGTTGAAGATATCTCATTATTTGAAGAAATACAGAATGAAATTAAGAAGCTATTATCCTCTGAAAAATGCAAGTATAATATCATTCAAGGTTGGCAGTTTTTAACGCTATATGATGATTTGGAGAATAATATATCTGTTTTCTTATGCGTATATGATGATGAATTGGGATTGGCATTAAATATGGAAAAAAAGGAATATGACACATTTATTAAAAAGAATAATATTGAGGAATTTTATGATGTAATGCTATATGGTCTGGCTTTAATTGACTATAATAAGCATTACAGAGAATTTTTCCTGGATATTTGGAATTGATTTTGGAACTGCGGAGATGATTTGAAAATGTTTGATATAGTGAAGTGGCTGATACGGGCTTTTGGAAAGAGGGAAATTCGGGATTGTTTTAAAGGGCGATTGAGGGTATAATATTTATAAAGAAAAGGAGAGCGGTTGATGAATGAGACAGAACAGCAGATAAGAGAGCATGAATATGAAGCAAATTTGCAGAAGCTGCAGGAACTGAGACCCATTGACGATGAGTTTATGCGATGCATGTTTAAAGACAATATTCCACTGGCGGAACTGGTATTAAGAATTATTACTGGGAAGAGGGACTTAATCATTACTGAATGTGAAACGCAGCGTGATATGAAAAGGCTTGCAGGGGCACGGTCCATTTGCCTGGATGCTTATGGGGCAGACTCTACCGGGAAAAAATATGATATAGAGATTCAGAAGGGAGAGGAAGGGGCATCCCCACACAGGGCAAGATACCATTCCAGTGTAATGAATATTGAAAATCTGAACGCAGGGCAGAAGTTCGAGGAATTGCCGGATACTTATGTAATCTTTATTGTGGATGAAGATTTCTATGGGAAAGGGGAACCATTCTACCCTGTCGAACGAATCAATCTGGTAACCGGGAAGCCATTTGAGGATGGAGAACATATTCTGTATGTGAACGGTGAATACCGGGGAGACTCTGAGATCGGAAAGCTGATGCATGATTTCAACTGTGCGGATGCAGAGGATATGTATTTTGAGTTGATGGCAGAACGAACTGAGTATTTAAAGAATAATTCGGAAGGGGTGAAGAAAATGAGTAAGATAGGAGAAGAAATTGCAATTATGGCTGCAATTAGAACTTATCGGGAATGTAATATTGATGATGCTACTATAATAGAAAGAATCAAGGAAAGATTCCAAGTTACTAATGAAGCGGCTGTAGAATACGTAAAAGATAAATGTTTAGTATAATCTGGCGCTTTAATGGGGTAAAGAAAATGAGTAAAATTATGGATGAATTTGCGAAGGATATTGCATTTAGAGCTTCGATTAGAACAGCGATTGCAACTTATCGTGAATGTAATATTGATGATCCAAATATTATAGAGAGAATCATGGAAAGATTTGAACTCTCTAAGGAAGTGGCTACCGGATATGTGAATGAAAAATATTCAGCATGATTAGCTTGAAAGTAGTTCAGTTCATTAGCCAGATAATATTTTAATTGCGGCCCGCAATATTCTAAGCACATTAAAAAACAGCAGTAATATAAAAAGGTATAAAATAATGATTCTAACAGCAGAAGGGATAGTGCCATGATGGTATTATCCCTTTTTTCATGCTCTATTGCTATATGCCTGTAGACTTGATTCAGTCTTTAAAATCAAATAGCCTGTCAACAGAGACATCCAAAACGTCCGCAATATCAAACAGCTTATCCAGGGAAACGGATACAGGCATATTCGGGGCCTCGATATTACTGATATGTGTGCGGCTGGCGTTTACCTTCTCTGCAAGCTCCATCTGAGTGATGCCCTTGAGCTTGCGATAATATGCGATATTAAGTCCAAGCCGGATATATCGATCTGAATGCTTATACTTCTTGTTCGTGTCCATATCCATATAAATCCACCTCCATACATTAATTGTAGATAAAATATAGAGTTGCATAAACAATGCAAAATATTATATTTGCAAATATATAATGTGCAATGAACGAGGCTTCGTGGTATAGTGTTCAGTAGGAATCAAAAAGAACCAGAAAAAATAAAGTGTCTTAAATCGGCTTATTGAGCCGGGATAGGAGAAAAGATGAATTATCAAGAATTTAAAAATATGCTGAAAGACAGAATGCAGAAGATTATGGGAGATACCATACAGGTAGGGTTTGAAACATATACTAAGAATAATCAGACCCCCATAGAGTCTCTTACGTTCCAAGAAAAAGATTCCTCTGCGGCAACTGTGATTACACCTGCGATTCATATGCAGGATTTATATAACCTGTATCAAAAAGAAGGTGATGGCGAAATGTTCCAGGGATGTCTTATGGAGATAAAGAAGCTATATATGGAGCAGGAGCCGAAAAGCCTGGATTTAATCAACAGAGATTGGGGAGAAATCAAGAAAAGTATATGTATGACTTTGCTGTGTGAAGGCTGGAATAAGGGATGGATTGAAGAGGAAAATATTACATACAGTAAATTTTTGGATTTTGTGATTGTGCTACGTAGTGTATTGGGCGTATCATCCCACGGAATGAGCAGTATGGTCGTTACACAAAATCTAATGTCCCATTGGAGGATTACAGAAGAGGAATTGTGGGAGACCGCTTGGAATAACCTGTATTGTGAAAGATTTTATATCCAGAATCTGAATGAGGTGCTTCGTTCAGAAATTAAGAAGCGTGAAATGGAGATAGACGCTAAGTTACTGGAAAATGACCTTCCGTTGTATGTCTTATCTAATAAAGAACGTGTATATGGGGCAAGGGGCATCCTACGAACGGATCTACTAGAGGCATTTGCCATGGGAGCGGACAGTAACTTATATATTTTACCCAGTTCAATTCATGAATGAAATGACCTAATCCCCCAGCTATGCTGGGGCGAATAGAATAAGCCGTAGTGTTGCCTATATACTTTTAAAGCCTCCTGATGTATATTTGAAGAGGTGTTGCAAGCCAAATCAAATAAATCAGGAGGCGGTACAAAATGTACAATCAGAGTCTATCACATACGAGATGGAAATGCCAGTACCATATAGTGTTCATTCCCAAATATCGAAGAAAGGTAATGTATGGAGCGGTAAAGAAAGATCTTGTGGAGATTATAAAAACATTATGCGAGTATAAACATGTAAAGATAACAGCAGGGGCGGTAGCAGAAGATTACGTGCATCTATGTGTAGAATTGCCGCCAAAGTATGCGGTGTCAGACTTTATGGGCTACGTAAAAGGAAAAAGTGCATTACAGGTATTTGACAGGCATCCCGAATTCAGGGCTCGAGGAGATAAAGAATTTTGGGCAAGAGGGTATTATGTGGAAACAATAGGCAATATAGATGAAGCAACAGTGAAGAGATATATTGAAAAGCAGAAGGAAGAGTCCGAAAAGGGAAATGACTAAAAAGTGCCCCTTATAGGGGAGCCAGTAGTAGGCAAGTAAAGCATTCCTTATAGGAGGGCAAGTAACAGGCTTGTAACATCCCCCTTTAAAGGGGAGCACGCAGTCGCCCTTACAGGGCTCTTCCAAACCACCACTTGAAGTGGTGGTTTGTGACTTGATATTGTACGGGATATAACCAGGGATGGCAGGCGTAGCCGGACTTACCATTCCCTTCCGGCAGGCACGACCAAGGACACAGCCAAAAAGATTTGCTGTGAAATGAATCTGAATGCAGAGTTTGGAGATTTTATGCAGAAGAAATCAATGCTGTTCAGAGAATATGTGGAGGATATATATTTTCCTAAATATACGCTCTACTTGTCTCCAACTACCAAGCAGGTGTACATCCAGATGTATAAGACCAAAGATGGGGTTCGGGATTCCCTTGGTCATTATACGTTAACAGAAATTACGGTAGAAGTGTTGCAGGATATGGTTAATCGGTATGTAAAGATGGGAAAATCCCCAAAAACAATCCGAAACTTCCTATATTTTATATCCGCAGTTTTGAAACAGGCAATGAGTGATAACTACATCAAAAGGCAGGAAAGTACAGCCTGTGCATTTGTCCGCCTGCCGAAACCATCGGGGGTGGAAGGGAATGCTTATACAATCGGCCAGGTGAAGGTGATGCTGGAACGGGCCTGCCAGACACAGAACAGGGCAATGGAACTTTTAGTTGCGATTTGCTGTCTTGCGGGAGGATTGAGAAGGTCCGAACTTGCAGGACTTCGCTGGGAGGACATTGTTTTGGACAAGGATGGAGCATATATTAAAGTACAGAGATCCATTGTGCAGGTGAATGACCAGTTGATTGAGAAGGAAACAAAGACCAAATCCGGGAAGCGCACGATTCCATTAGCAGTTGGAGGGACGGTTTACCACATTTTAGAACAGGCAAGAAAAGAGCATATGAAGCTACAGAGTAAGCCCGGCTTTAAAGGGGGCAACAGCGTATTTTTGATAAATCATGCGCCGTATTCTCCGTTAACACCGATGGCGCTGTATAAGAATTTCAAACGCTTCATTGAAAATGACTGTCCGGAATTGCCGAATTATCGCTTGCACGACTTACGCCACCCGTATGTCAAGCCCACGACAAAAAAATTTACAACTTTTTTTGAGGATTTCCGGGCAGCCGCATAGCTGCCCGTAGTTGCTTAATACGGTATTCATGGCTCACGCCTCCTTTCCCGGTTCGCTTATTCC
>NZ_JBQIKP010000031.1:0-60182 GCF_056796775.1 Schaedlerella sp. | reverse complement strand
CACCAAATGGGTGATATTATTTCATCTTAAAAAAATATCGGAAGGCCGCATAAACAGAGCGATTATAGCATGGAATAATAATTAAGCTTCACGGATTAAGGCTATTGACAGTGGAATGCGCTTCAGACCTTTTTCTTCTGAAGCGCATTTTTATACTATGTGTTTTCAAATTTGTCTCTTTTCAGGGTTTCAAAAGGATTCTTAATCCTAAATCCTTTTACCATGTCCCCTATGTGGATGCTGCTTTGCATAAGAAACAGCCTCTTTATTAATTTCATCTAAACTCTTATTATCAAAATATTCTCTTCGCCAAACAGTATAATCAAAACTATCTCTCTTGATCATAGCAATAAAACGTTCTGCATTTACAACACCAAGCGTCTCCACTAAGCAGGAAAATCCCTTATCTATAATATCAACCGTGTCATTCATATTTCTTTTCCTCCACTCTTCTGACAAATTCTCCCGGGGTAACTATCTCCACTTTCTCTGACCGATATTTTAAAAGCCTGTCATCGGTTGTAATAAAATAATTACTTTTCGCTAAAATGGCACAGGCAACATGCAGCGCATCCGCATTTTTTACTCCTGTCTTTTTAATCTCCTCTGCAATCTGTATTGCTTCTTCATTCCTGTCCTGGCTGACATAATATGCTTCATTTTCATTCAGAAATTCAGAAATAGCCTGTCTTTTGTGCCAAAATCTATTTTTTGCATTTTCATAGTCAAGCATGTACGATGTCACAAGTTCGAGTTCATTATTTTTTACCATATCCTGTATATGCAGCTTGGCTTCTGTATCCAAGTGGATTCTCATTTGTAATTGATCGTCATAAGGGCGATTATAACAACAATTATCTAAGTAAATTCTCATGCTTCAATCCTCTTTTTTATATCTTACTTTCGTATACTGACTATATACAGTATACGGGATTCCTGTCAGGAAATCAACATATAGGCTTTTTTTATTTCAGGCTTTGCACATACGCTGTTACATGTCACACCCCGACCAATCACCACGCTGATTGGTCGGGAGGATGCACATAAGAGCTGGTATTCAGGCCGTCCATTGCCGTAGGCAATTTAAAATGACGGCCTGAGTTACAGGGCACGCCTGGTCAAGGTGTGACCTGTAACCATACGCTGGTATACAGACAGTAAAATGCGCTTCAGGCTTTTTTCTTCTGAAGCGCATTTTTATACTGTATATTTACGTTTTATCGACATAGAAGGATTTTGTGGTCTTTATTTTTTCGAAGCTCTGGCTTCCAATGGATATACTTGCCTTCATGGATTCTTCACACCCCTTCCTTCTTTTTAATCTTCTGCGTATCCGTGATTCCAGAATGTATAAATTCCTCTGTTCTGGCATTGATAGATTTTGTTTCCATACCGGCTCTGTCCTTAATGCTGCACATCCCCCATATTTTCACGCATCATCCGCTCAAACATCGGCCCCATATGCTTTGCCAATAACGGGATCAGCTCCGCATCGTGGTTGCAGCGCACCTGCGTATTCTTACAGAATACCATCGTCCGCTCCTCTCCCGGAGCGCTGACCGGCCAATGCGGGATTCCTGCATGGTTGGGATCTCCGGTCCTGGCAAACGCGATCACACTGTCAAAGATCTGGGCTTCCAGTTTTGTCACACCCTCCTCCTGGATGGAAGGAACCATCTCGGTATTATGGAACACATACGGAACATCCGCGCAGTGCCATGGCACGCTTCCGCCATTGATCGGCAGATCCTGATTGAACAGATAGGAATAGGTACACTGGTTCCCGGCGCTTCGCTGCCGGATAAACTGCTGCGTGGGCAGACGGAACAAAAAGTCCAGCTTCAGCAGGTCCACCGGATTTCTCTCCGGGTATGCTTCTGCAAATAAGGGAAGCAGTTCTGCTGCCGCCTCTTCTCCAACCGTCTCTTTTACGATCTTGGCGCCCTCTTCCATGGTCAGCTCTTCTCCATGATATGGCGTCGGGATAAATCCTGAGAATTCTCCATACACGGTGCCTGCCAGCAACGGAATCTGCGCCGTTTCCTCTCGGAATCCATTTTCGTCGGGAGTCCCCCTGTAAAATGCATTCGGACAGGGTGTACAGCCTGTATATTTCCCGGCAGCGGCAAATTCCGGCTTTACACGCCGGTATGCCTCTGCCAGCCTGTCATAGGGTACGGTTTCCAATTCGTGGATGTCGCCGTCGATCCCCATCTCGGCCATCAATGCGATGGCAAGCTCCTCCCCGTCGCCTTTGCTGTCTGCCAGAAGCGGTCCGATGACACCGCTCATGTTGATCCCTTTTGCAAATAATCCATCTGCTGCGGGAGTCTGCAGCAGCGTGGTGATCTTCGCTCCGCCGCCGGACTGCCCGAACAGCGTCACATTATCCGGGTCACCGCCAAACTCCGCGATGTTTTCCTGAATCCACCGCAAAGCCGCAATGATATCGTCTGTTCCCGCATTTCCTGAATTCGCATATTCTTCTCCATAGGCCGACAGATCGCAGTATCCCAGGATATTCAGCCGGTGATTGATGGACACCACGACCACCTGCCCGATCCGGCACATATTTTCTCCCTCATATGCAATATGCTCGATCGCGGAACCAGACTCGAATCCGCCGCCGTGCAGCCACACCAGGACCGGACGCTTTTCCCCGTCGCAGGCGGGAGTCCATACATTCAGATTCTGGCAGTCCTCATTCATCACCCAGTACCTGTGGGGGACGTTCAATTCCCCGTTTGGTTTCGGCAGTTCCAGAAGAGGGCAGACATAGCGCTTCCCTGCCGGATATCATGCCGTTCAAGACCGCCCAGCTTTGGGCATGCTGTGTAAATTCCGGATAGGAGGGCCCCTCCCGATACATGTTCCTGCCCTCGTCCCAGCACAAAGCCTGAATCCGGTCTGTGATATGCTTCTGCCGTTCCCGGTATTCCTCCGCCGTCCCCGGCCTTCCGGTATTCTCATAGATCTCCGCGCCGTCCAGAAGCGCTTTCCCGTACATCAGGTTGAGGATCGTCGATGGGCCGCAGGCCGCGGCCCCGGGGCGCCCCTGGGTGTCATGCCAGCTTTCCTGCCAGTCCACGAAATCCCAATAACCCAGATTTTCTACAAGTCCCTGTGCCCCCATATGTCTGTCATAGTATTCCAATATCGCGTCCACATCGGAACGGTATTGTTTCAGCAGGCCGGCATCTCCGGTACGTTTATAATACTCCAGCAGCATAAAAATATAGTGAAGTGAAAATGTGCTGATGACCAGCTTCCTGCCCTGATCCGGGATGCACATGACGTACTTTTCTCTGCCATCCTTTGGGACGACGATTCCGTCTATGATTCGGAAGCAGGGTTCCACCGTGTTTTGACAGAAGAGGAACAAAAAGATACCGGATCGCCGGCATGGTTTTTGATCGGGCCCGCGGCACTGCACTCGATGGATGCACTGGAACTGCATCAGTATTACCGTACTTACGCCAACAGTTCCGTCACGGAAAAACATCCGCCCGTACTTTCTTTCGCACGGTTCCTCAGCATGATCCAGATTGCGGCCATGGCGCTCGGCAAACGGACAGACGAGGAAGAGATCATCCGTGAAAATCATCTGGACGCCGGGATCAGCGCCGGTCTGCCCGCAGATCAGGTCCAGTTTTCTCTGGAGCAGGAGGAGGAAGAAAGTGCCCATCACACATATTCCGAAGAGCAGGCATTGCTGAATTATGTCCGGGAAGGCAACGCAGAGGAGGCGCTGCATCTGAATATGCGTCTCGACCAGCAGCTTGGCCGGATGTCTCAGAACCAGATCATGCAGTGGAGAAAGCTTATGACGGTTGCCGTCGCGCTTGCTTCCAGGGCCGCCATTGACGGAGGGGCCTCTCCCGAAGAAGCCTATAAGCTCAGTGATTACTATTTGCAGAAAAGCGACGCGTGCATGGATGTGCCGGCGCTCATCGCCTGCCGCAATCAGGCGGTTCGGGATTTTTGCGAACGGATGGCGGCGCAGAAGGAACACAGGAAATGCAGCTCCTATGTCCAGCAATGCTGCGAATATATCTATCAGCATTACCGGGAAAAGATCCTTCTGGAGGATATCGCGGCCGACCTCCATATCAGTCCCACCTATCTTTCCAGGATTTTTTCCAGAGAAATGAAGATCCGGCTGCAGGAATACATTGCCCGGTTCCGCGTGGAGCGGGCGGCAAACCTCTTAAAATACTCGAACGAATCCATTGCCGGGATCGGGGATTATGTTGGATTTCCGTCTCAGAGTTATTTTGGCAATACCTTTAAGAAGTATATGGGGATGTCTCCCGGACAGTACCGGGAAAAATATCAGAACAGCAGCTTTTGCTGACTGCATCGACAGTGATCAGAATCTGACAGTAAGGAGCTGCAGAAAAATATCCTGCGCATTCTGCATCAGTTATTTTTCTGCAGCTCCTAAACTATACAATGAAAATCAATGACTCTTTCTATAATCTACAGAATATTGATATCCTCTTCCTGCCTCAAATGCCAGGATCATCAATTCAATATTTTTTGCTGAAAAATCACGGTATTGAAAATAGTACAGCATCGTATCTACAAAATTGTCCACTTTCTCCCTTTGATTCTCCATGATCGGAGCAGCATCCGGTTCTGAAAACAGCAGCTCTCTTATGAGATACGAAGCAAATTCTTCGTTCACAAAGGTCAATTCCGGCGCATTCTCCATTATAGTGATCTGCATCGGCTTATGTCTGAGCAGCCAGAATACTGTATAAGCGTAAATCTTGGACGGCTGTGTTTTCTCGATTTCCTGAAATTCCTTTAAGCGGTCAATATCCACAAAATAATCTACGATCACATGGCACAGAATATCATCTGAAATAAGAACCTTTTCTTCCAGGTCTTTTGCTTCAATAAAATCTAGCATCTGATTATAAAGCCATTGATATCTTTTTTTTATTTTCTCTTTTCCAAATTTTTCTACAAGATATTGATATCCTGATTTTTGAATATCTTCCACAAATTCAACCATGATATAGTGTTCCTCTGTCTTTTAACCGCTTATCCATCAGAAAACAACTGCAGGATCCCAGATATTTGTTAAATCTGTATCTGTAAAGCTCCTCAGCTCCACCCGAAAAATCAGGCGCATGATTCGGTCTGCAGTTCTTCTTGAATTCTCCGCTTTGCAACTGTTGGATCAATCTCTCGCTATTCAATTTTGCTTTTTCACTACACCTCAGAGCCATGTTTCCCACCTGCGCTTTCTTTTACTAATCTATTCTGAAACGCTTCCATTTGAGTATAGATATCCTTTATTCGAATCAAAGAATCTTCCATCACATCATAAATCTCTTCTGATGCGATCCATTGGTTTTGATCTGTCTCTTCCATTGCTTCATTTTCAAATATATCCCTCATGCATTCCCCAAAATCATTGGAAAAATTCGTAAGCTGACATAAAAGAAATGACATCTGTTCCAATGCCGTATGGCTCTTATTCTCGTCCTGCTTATATACATAATTGTGGTCGCAGTCACTCCATGCTTCATCGTAAATCGTTCTTACCTGAATTTCTATATATACCCCCTGATAGCTGACCGTATAATGTATGCTGCGATATCCCATTGGATGCAGCTTTGGAATGAGCTTATAATGTTCATATCTTTCAATATCATCCCCCTCCGCATAGTATACCTTTGGGATTTCCACTAAAATACTTTCCCCATTTTCAGGATGCGGCAGAATATCCCATTGATCATACAATTTCAAATCCGTATAAGGAAATGCCTTTATGATCTCCCCATGTATATCATTCCATTTTCCCCGGTAATTAATGATCAGGCGCATGCCGATCAAATCCGTAATAATACTCTTATAATTTCCGGCATTGATTCTCGAGTAACCGCTTTTTCTGTTCGCATAATTTTCATGCCGCTTTGTGATAACCTTTCCAATCAGACTGTCTAACGTCTTAATCCGGCTGGTCTGCAGATGAACTCCCTGCAATTCTTCAATAATATGCAAAAAATCATCTTTTATTCCGATCAAATGATTCCGCCATTTCTCATAATCCAAATAAATCTGATGGCAGATCTCTTTAATCGTCTCTTTATTGCCGATACTTTCATCTGCTTCATCCATTTCCCTGACCAGCAAGGTAAATTTCTTTTCAGACAAAAGCCAATTCCAGTATTTTTCCCACTCCATGTTTTTCTCTCCGGATTCTTTTGTAGCGCCATGTAAATTACTGAAAATTATAGCATATTCGCTAAAAGAGCGTCAACACCAACATTGCATTTTCTCAGAATAAACGTATGTACAAAAAAGAAGCGTTCGCACGTTTATTTTCTATATTTTCATGCCAGCACATCAAAGATCCGGATCTCTACACCCCAGTCCATCCCCTGCACCTCGGAGCGAAACCTCTGCTGGCAGAGGTACGCGCCAAGCACAGGGCTGTCTGTCAGAAACCTAGTACAACGAATAATAAGTATCTGGCTATATCGCGCAGGATGATTTTTCAGATACAAGGCAGATTTTCGACGGCGTAGCGGTGGCTACGGCTAGAAAATCTAACGCAGTAGCTGGAAAATCAGACAAGTGATATGGCTAGTTATTTATTATTCGTTGTACTAGGCACGGCATTAAAATGGGGATCCTGCCGGTTCACCGGCTGCAGATACCCGTTATTTTCCACATACAGCTTACAGTCATTGCCTTTCGAATCCTTTCCCTGGAACATGTATTTCGCACACATATTGCGGACGTGATCCGGTGTTTCCACCTGCACATCCACCGCCCCCGGGAGCGTCTCCCCGGTAAACAACTCCGACTCCACCTTTGCCGTAAAGGGGACAAATGTCACGCACCCCTGGGGGCTTTCCATATACTTGTCAGGGCAATTTTTCTTTTAAAGACCGCGATTTTATTTGCCTGCTGCCTTCTTGTCATTCTCTGCGATCATCTCCTGCATCTTATCTTCCAGATCATATTTTGCCAGGATGATCATGTCCAGCGTCTGACGGTAGAGGCTTCCCTCGGTCAGATCCCGCTTCGGAACCGCATGCCCCGTCCTCTGCCTGCAGCCCTCCGCGATATCCTCCAGATAGATCTTCTCCCGGAAATGCTTTGCCACATAATCCATACACCGCCTGGTATAGCTGGAAGTGTTCTGCTTTTCTTTCATCTCATGCACACGTTTCGTCAGCTCCTCCACCGCATGATTCCGATATACCAGAATCTGCGTGGTGTCTGTACACTCCGCACCTTTATTGATATAGAATCCGCTGATGCGATATGCGGCATAAGGGCTCACCCCGCCTTCGATCGCAGCCCTGGCGCGCAATGAGATCCCGACGGTCAGAAGATTCCGCAAATGTGCCAGCTCCGACCGGCCCATCTGGCCGATTTCCACATCGATCTTCTTCGTCAGACGCACAGCTTCCGTCACATTTCCCACCCTCACCATATCCAGGATCTCCCGCTCTTCCTGATAAGAGTGCCGAAAAATGTCCTCTTCCTCGGATTGGATATGAAATCGGATCTGATCCTTTACCTCCTGCTCCTTCGTCACCACAGCCATACGATTGGCATCCACAGCCTCCTGATCCGTGTACTCTCTGCCGGTCACGATTTTTGCCGCAATGCACATGATCTGTAGCACCTCCATAAGCGTAAACCGGCGCAGGTTCTTTTCCGCGTGCTCCGGGATCCCGTAGTGCCTGCAGAACCTGTGGCGTTTGAGCCTGTCGAAAAAATCTACGCTCATGGGGCCGATCAGACAGTGCCCGTTCTCCGCCGCCACACAGCCGAAATACACCTGGAACTCATCCTGGAACAGGTAGGGGGCCTCCTGCCTGTCGGCTGCGTGGGGCAGCATGTCCGGTAAAGCGTCGTCCTGACATAAGGGGTTCATTTCATCTGTTTTCCAGCTGTCATCCAATCCACTTTTTTCCACATAAAAAATGCCCGTTTGAAGCAGATCGGACAGATTTTTTAATAGAAACGTATCCATGCCTTCCTCCCTTTTTTAGCTGGAACGAGCCTGCTCTCAGCAGACTTCGCATAACTCTGCCTGTTATATTTAATGCAATAATACAAGAATATCTTTCATCCCACATCGTTATGAAAAATGTTATTTCCTGTATCCGATGATGATCAGATATCCAGCGCCGCATGATACCCCTGATAAACCGCATTGGTGATGGTGGACACCTTCGCGCAGTCTCCGATCACCGCCACATAAGGCGCGGTATCCCTGAGTGCTTCCGCCACATCCGTCCGCGCCCTCTGCCCCAGCGCGCAAATGACAGAGCTCCCTTTCACCAGATGCCGCTGTCCTTCCCGGTCCTCACAGACCACGCCCTGGGCTGTCACTTCCATTCCTTTCAGTCCGGCGCGCACCTCTGCAAGACCTTCGATCTGCTTCAGCAAAAGCGGGCGATGCCTTACATTGGCATCCGGAGCCAGCTCGTCCCGCATCTCCACGATGGTGACCTTCTTTCCTTCCTGGGCCAGGTGGATGGCCGCTTCGCAGCCTGCCAGTCCGCCGCCCAGCACCACGACTTCATCGCCCACTTTTTCCTTTTCCAGATAGTAGTTGTTTACGATGGTCACATTTTCCCTGTCGATTCCCGGGATTGGGAGCACCAGCGGCCTGGAGCCTGCGGCGATGATGACCGCGTCCGGAGACTCGCTTTCTACCAACTCCTTTGTGGCCTCCGTATTCAGCCGGATCTCCACCCCTGCCTCCCGGCATTGCTTTGCAAATGTCAACGAAAACTCATACATTTCCCGCTTAAAGGGCAGGGCCTGCTCACTCTTCAAAATGCCCCCAAGCTCCGATTCTTTCTCCATCAGGATCACCTGATGTCCCCGCAGCGCCGCCGTATGCGCCGCCTTTAATCCTCCGGGGCCGCCGCCCACGACCACGACCTTTTTGGACTCCGGCGCTTTCGGTACTTCACAGCCTTCCAGTTCACGCCCGATGATCGGATTCACGGTACAGCGCCTTGTAGAGGTTGCCGCCCGCTCCGCCATACAGGTAAAGCAGCGGAGGCATTTCACAATGTCCTCGTCCTTGTTTGCCATCACCTTCCTGGGCAGGAACGGATCTGCCAGGAGCGCCCGCGCCATGTAGACAATATCTGCTTTCCCATCGGCAATGATCTTCTCCATCTGCCGCGGGTCGTTGAGTCCGCCGATGGTGGCCACGGGAACAGACACATGCTTTTTGATCTCCGCCGCCAGGTACACGTTGCAGCCGTGTTCCTTGAACATGGACGGGTGGGTGTCGCCGAAGCCTCTCTGGTATGTACCCGCAGACACATGGAGCAAATCAATATAAGGCTCAATCTGCTGCGCGATCCGGACGCCTTCTTCCAGGTCATAGCCCCCGTCAAATAATTCCGAACCGCTGAGACGGAACTCGATCGGGAATCCCGGTCCCACAGCTTCCCTTACTGCCTTGAGCACCTCAACGGCCAGGCGGCAGCGGTTCTCCAGGCTTCCTCCGTATTCGTCCGTCCGCTTGTTAAAATACGGGGAAAAGAACTGGTTTAACAGCCACCCGTGGCCGCCGTGGATCATCAGCATCTCGAAGCCGGCGCGCTTCGCCAGTCCGGCCACATTGCCGTAAGCCGCCGTGATCTCCGCAAGCATTTCTTTTGTCAGCGCCTTCACCGGGACGCCGTCCGGACGGACCGTATCGCTGGGTCCCCACTGGTTCATGTCATGCTGCCTGCTCTTGTCCGTCATATAGGTTCCCGCATACATGCCGGAATGGGACAGCTCGATGCTGGGGATGGCGCCGTGCCTGCGGATGGCATCCGCCGTGTAGGCCGCGGAAGCCAGTGAATTTAAAATGGATGTATCCAGATGGTATGCGTGTGACCCGTCCGTTTTGGGATGGACCATGCATTCGCTGACCGTCACAGCGCATGCGCCGCCTTTTCCCCTCAGCTCATAAAATGCGGTGGACTTGGGGCCGATGCAGCCGTCATTCGTGATATCCGTCCCACCCATGGGCGCAGAAAACATACGGTTGCGGAATGTGACTCTGCCGATGGTGATCGGGCTGGAAAGATGTGGAAATTTTCTGACCATAATGTGCTTCCTCCTGTGGTAATGGCTTTTTTCTTTTCATATTAACACAGAAAAATGCTCCCATCTATCAACCAGATCGGAGCACCTGTCAACAAAATTTTTCCACCTATACGGTTGAAAATTTTTATTCCACAAATAATTCCGCCATCCCCCGCACCGCCTTTTCCTTTGTCCGGTCGCTCCGGATGATCATGGAAATCTTCCATGGAATCGAATCCCGCAGTTCGATCATCCGCAGTCCGTCCGGCATCGGCTTGTCCTGATGGATATCCGCGTCAATCCCCAGCCCAATCCTCTGCCGGCATAAATGGTAAATGATCCGGCTTTCCATGGTCTTTGCCGCAATGCACGGCGTAAAGCCGAAGTCCCGGCAGCGCTGCAGAAGGCTGTGATAGCTGTAGTATGCTTCATTCAGGGTGATCAGCGGTTCGTCCCGCAGCTCCTCCACAGAAACAGATTCCCTTTCATAAAACGGATGCCCCTCGTAGACAACCACGTTCATTTTCCTGCAGAACATTTCCCGGGACCACAGTTTGGGATCTGCCATCTGTCCGATCACAAATCCGATATCCATGCTTCCCTGCCGGACCTGCCGGATGATCTCCTGGTTCGCCGCCTCCTCCCATTGCAGACGGATATGGCTGTACTGCTTTTGATACTCCTCCAGCTTTTGAAGCGGAAACACATTGAGCACGCCGCAGGAAAAACCGATCTTCAGCTTCTGGTCCCGGTCCTGGATCTGCCGGAGCCCGATCATGATCTCATCAAACTGCTCCAGGAGCGGCGTGCTGTTCTCATAGAGATAGGTCCCGCTTTCTGTGGGAACCATCCCGTTTGCCAGACGTTCAAACAGGCAGGTTCCCAGTTCCTCCTCCAGATGGCGGATGATCTTGCTTAAGCCCTGGGAGGTGATAAAAAGCAGCTTTGACGCCTTATGGATGCTCCGTTCCTCGTATACCTGCCGGAAAAATCTCAGATCCTTTGTGTCCATTTTTCTCTCTTCCTCTTAAAGCACCCCGAACAGCCCCTTTACCTCGTCCTCTTCCATGATCCTGCTGCTTGGCTTTTCCGCGTTTGAAAGCATTGCTTCTACCTTATTTGCCAGCGTCACGTCAATAAAACGGCCCACGTCGATTCCCCGGAGCTCGAAGAATAAGAGCGGCTGTTCATCCAGCCTGACCCCCACGCCGTAAAGGGCTGCCGCCACATGCTTGCACAAAAGGGCCCAGTCCGGGCAACTGCAGGTAAAACTGATCTCGATGGGAGTCGGGAACAGGCCGTCCTTTCCCTGAAACAGTTCCTTCATCTCCTCCGGGAAATTCCCGGCAAGCAGTTCTTCCAGGTTTTCAATCTTTTTGCCGCATCTGCTGATGATCGACTGACACTTTTCCTCGGAAAGCGGGCTGATGCGGATCTCCACTTTGTATGGCGTCTTGCGCATCCCCTGCACCCGGGCCAATATTTTCCCTTTCTGGATCTTCAGGTCAATGACAGCCCCTGTGCGGATATAACGCTTTCCCCTGTCCAGACGGCTTTCATAATCCGCATACCGCTCCAGGTTCTCGCACCATGCCTGTCCCCACCAGCTTTTTACGATCGTCCTGCCCTGTACACTCACCGGCTCCAGAACCTTTCCCTTCGCCTGCTCTTTTTTCCGGCTGGCCGCGGATTTCTTCCGGATCTCCGAAGCCGTCGGCTGGCTGTATCGGGTAGAACTGTCCCAATATTTACTCATATCGCATCTCCTGTTTTTCTCATATTCCTTATCCTTAGGATCTGTCGGAAAATAACTGACACATCCTGCGCAATCTGTATCAGTTATTTTTCGCCTTATCCTAACCGCATCATCGACATCAGCTCGTCATTGCTGAGTTCGGTGATCCACTTCTCACCGCCGGAACCGATCACATTCTCCGCCAGTTCCTTTTTCGCCTCGATCATTTCATCAATCTTCTCTTCGATCGTGCCTTTGCAGACCAGCTTGTGCACCATCACATTCTTCGTCTGTCCAATCCGGAACGCCCGATCCGTGGCCTGGTTTTCCACAGCCGGATTCCACCAGCGGTCAAAATGGATCACATGGTTTGCCTTTGTCAGATTCAGCCCGGTTCCCCCGGCTTTTACGGAAAGAACAATAAAGGGCACGTACTTTTCTCCCTGAAATGCTTCCACGATCTGGCTGCGCTTAGCGACCGGGGTCCCTCCGTGGAGCACAAATCCCTCTGTCTGGAAGATCTCTGTCAAAAATGCCGCCAGGTATTCCGTGATCTCCTTGAACTGCGTAAACACAAGCACACGTTCGCGTTTTTCGTAAATGGTTGTACAGATTTCCTTCAGCATGGCGAACTTCCCGCTTTCCTCCATGGAAAATGTCTGCTGCCCCAGATATTGGTCGGGATGGTTGCAGATCTGCTTCAGCCGGATGATCGCAGCCATGACCAGTCCTCTGCGCTCGATTCCGTCCGCTTCCTCCAGCCGTTTCTCCAGATCTGAGACCGCCTTCCGGTAGAGGACGATCTGCTTCTTTGCCAGATTTGCGTAGTCGATGGTCTCCAGCTTTTCCGGCAGGTCCGCGATGATGCTTTTATCGGTCTTGACCCGTCGGAGCATAAAGGGCGCCACCATCGTTTTCAGGCGGACATACCCTTCCGGATGATCGCCCAGCCCTTTGCAGAATTCGTTGAATTCCGCCGAGGTTCCCAAAAGCCCTTTGTTCAGGAAATCAAATAATGACCACAGATTGGCCAGTTCATTTTCGATGGGTGTCCCTGTCATGGCGATCCGCATCCGGGAGGATAACTTTTTGATCTCCTTTGTCTGCCGGGTCAGCGGGTTCTTGATCGCCTGAGCTTCATCCAGGATCACGCACTCCCATTGTACCTCCTGCAGCTCCTTGATCCGTGTGACCATTCCGTAGGTTGTGATCGTGAGAAATGTACTGCTTCCCCGGAACTCCTCGCCCAGCTTCGGCGCCGTCTTTCCATGCAGGACCTGAAAATCCAGTGACGGAGCAAACTTTTCCGCCTCCTTCTGCCAGTTTCCGATCAGCGATGCCGGCACCACCAGAAGCGCCTGCGCACGCTGATTTGTCTTGCGCAGCTTTTCCAGGTATGCAAGGACCTGCACGGTCTTTCCCAGTCCCATATCGTCCGCAAGGCAGGCGCCGAAGCCCAGCTTGTCCATATAATTGAGCCAGGTGAAGCCGCTGCTCTGATAGGGACGCAGCGTCGCGCGGAAGGATTTGGGCAGCACGGCTTTCCGGATGGATTCCGGTTTTCTCAGATTCATCAGAAGAGACGAAAGCCATGCTCCGTTGGTGACAAGCTGCCCCACGTCCGCGGAGGCTTTTCCCGTACCGAGCTCCAGCCGCAGAGCGTCCATCAGCGTCAGATCCTCCGGAACCTCTTCCATTTCCTCAAGCAGCTTTTTCAGCCGCTCATGATCCACCTCGATCCACTTTCCTTTCAAAAATGCCAGTCCGTCTGTCTGGGCCAAAAGAAGCTCGATATCCTCCCGGCTCAGCGGCACTCCGTCTACCGTCAGCTCCGGACGCATGCTGACCAGCGTATCAAAGCCCAGCATGGACGGCTTCTCTTCCCCCATACTCACAGACATGGACACCTGCGCCGCTTTTCTCTTCCACCAGTTGGGGATCCTGCAAAGAATGCCGGTGCTTTCAATATCTTCGATCTGCTTTAAAAATATATACGCCTCCTCGGACGTCAGCCGCAGCGGATGGAACATCTCCCCGTTTTCCACGAATCCGGAGATCAGATTGGAAACCTCAGCCGCGCGGTTCAGGCAGGCCAGCAGAGCCAGCAGCTTTTCCCGTTCATTTTTATACTCTGTCAAAGCATATTTCAGCGGGACATGGCGGACCTTTCCGTCCTCTCCTCTGGTAGCGTAGGTTGCCAGAAACGCAAAGGGAAAGTCGTCGTCCTTATTCTCTACCAGGTGGAAAAAGATCCTCTCCGGGACATGGAGATGCTGATTCTTCTCTGTCAGATACATTTCCACGGTGCCGTCGTAGTCTCCGATCTCTCTGGAAAAGATCTCATTCAGCTTCCGGAATATCCCCCTGATCCACTTTTCCGTAATATACTCCGCACCGATCACAAATGGAACCGCACGGATCAACCGGTCCGCTGCCTCCTCCGACGGCTCTGCCCGGGTCTCCCCCCTGGAGATCTCCAGCTCCGGCAGGCTGGTCAGGGTTTTAAAAAACGCATCCGACACCTGGTATAAAAATGCCGCTGACGGACTGAGATACGGCGATTTTTCCGCAAGTCCCATGTGGTACAGCGCTCCGTAACGGTCCTGTTCAAACTGCCCCAGAAGCTTCTGATCCGCAGGGGAGAGCTGCTCCGGACGCCCATCAGGGCAGAAGCCGTCCTCTGTGAAAAGGAACTGAAGCGGAACAAGGCCCTTATTCCCCTGGGGCTGATTGTTCTTATTTACCTGTGCTGCATTCATAATCTTCATCCTGTTCTTGTATGATATTTTAATCCCTGCCCACGGGAATTTACACTCCGCGGCAGGAATGACTGATTCCATTATAGGGAAAAGCGGAGCAGAGCGCAAGAAGTGATCGAGGTTTTTTGTAAAAAGCCGCAGACTTTTTTTACCTGATAAAGTCTGCGGCTTTCAATCCCTGATTCTGTTTTTATTTCTGCTGTTCTGACTCTTTGCAGACCGCGCGGCATTTTCCGGCCATATTTCTACTCCTCCAGTTCCCCCAGGATCCGCAGCGGCTCCTTTCTCAGCTCCTGCCGCAGGAACCCAAAGCTGATCAGCGCCGCCGCCAGGAAGATACCGATTCCCGCCGCAGCCGCCATCTCCGGGCCGTGGTTCTGCTCTGCCGCGGAGAGATCGGCCTCATCCGGATCCGCCTGGGCGATCACCGCATTGCTGAATGAGGTGTCGAATTCCGTGGTCTCTTCCGTTGCCTTCACCGCCCGGTCCGTAGCCATCCAGCCCGCCGCGCTCCCGGCTCCCGCGCCCAATACTGCGAGCAGCAAAAACCCGGTCAGGAGGGAGACGGCGCACTGCCGTTTCGTCCGCCCAAGCAGACGTTCCACCGCGATCCGCTGGCGCTGGCCTGTGATGAACAGGTTGGCAAAGAAGCAGAGGATCATCACCGCCAGTACGCAGCCGCTTGCCAGGAAGATCACAGACATGAGCTTCCGGCTCTCGATCCCGTTTTTCAGATTGCTGTATCCGTTATCATAGAAACGGAGTTCCAGCCCTTCCACGCCCTGCTTCTCCCATGCGGCCATGAAATCCTCGATGGTTCCGTTGGGAATCTGGAAGGAGGTGTTGGCGCCGGTCATATACCAGATTCCCGTGATATGATCCGCCCAGGAATTTTCAGGTATGGCATTCCAGGGAATGATCGCCTGATTGTCACACAATTCATACCCATTATTTATGACCGACGTGGTGGTATAGATCCCGACGATCTCATACTCCTGCTCATCAAAGATCGGATATGCCTTTCCTTCGGCGTTTAAAATCGACTCCACCCACATCCCCCTTTCAAACAACGTTGGGGTATAGTCCGCGCAATAGAGCGGGAGCGTAAGCCTGTCCCCTGCCTCCTTCCGCAGAAGCATGGCCAGGCCGGAGGAGATCAGGCAGACCGGCTTTCCTTGGGCGTACTCCTCCTCCGTAATATCTCTTCCCTTTGTGATCTGCGCATCCTTCCAATAAAAGGGCATCAGAAGCTCTGTCCTGTCCACAGGAATCACGGGAACCGTGTGAAACAGATAATCCCGTGTTTTTGCGATTTCCAGCCAGCGTTTTCCCCGCTCCGTCTCATAAAAATCCTCTGTTACAATATCCATGTCATACTCGTCTTCCGCTTCAGCTACGGCATCATAGACCCGTTCGCCCTCCATGGTATACTGATGCGAGGCTACACTGTTCATTGGGAAAAATTCCTGTACATAATCCTCCGGGGCAATGTGTTCCACCCTTGATCCATGAACCCAGCCGACACTGCTGTTCAGCATCATGATGTATGTCGTTCCCGCCTCAAAGCTCCTGGCTTCCTCCAGATAGTGATCGCAGATATAAAAAATATCTCCCTCTTTCAGTTCAAATTCATCGCCTGCGAGAACTCTTTCCGCCCGCATGGGAAATGACTCATCCGCCCGGCCCGACTCTAAGGGGGTGGCCTCTACCACCGTAAACATATAGGGACTGCTTGCCGCCTTCTGATCCACCAGCGCTCCGAAATTGGGCCGCTGCTTCGCTTCCAGGATATAGCCGGCCCCTTCAAAATCCAGCACCGAGCTGGGAATCCTTTCCCCATATGCTCCCCACTGGGTATAATAATATCCGTCTTTCGCGTCCCAGTGCCTCCCGTTCTCTACGTGGTCGGTCTTTTGCTCCACTGTCCCCACCGTCATGAAGATATCCTCAAATTCCTCCAGCATGGCCCGGTTGATCTCCCAGAGGCTGCCTCCCAGCGCCAGCAGAAATGCCGAAACCCCGGCCAGCAGAAGGAAGAGGATGCTTTTTAAGGGGCTCCGCAGGATCTGTTTCATACTATAATAAACTGTCATCCTAAACCATCCTTCCGTCCTTCATTTTCAAGCACACATCCGCCCGCCGCGCCACCTCCGGGTTGTGGGTCACTACGATCACCAGATAATCCCGTTCATGTGCCAGCTTCCCAAGTAGTTCTACAATGTGCTCTTCATTTTCTGAGTCCAGGTTGCCGGTGGGCTCATCCGCCAGCAGGATCCGCCCCTGGGCTGCCATAGCCCGGGCGATAGCCACCCGCTGCTGCTCCCCGCCGCTCATCATTTTGGGATACTGGTGGAAGATCTTCTCCCCCAGCCCTACCTCCCGCAGACAGTCCTCCGCCTGCTTCCGTGCTTCCCGGCGGGAGATTCCCTGCAGTTCCATGGGATACATAACATTTTCCACCGCATTCAGAAGAGGAAACAGGTGAAATGCCTGATAGACCACGGAAATCTGTTTTCTCCGGTAAGCATCCCGGTCCATTTCCAGGAGATTTTCCCCTTCCACCAGGATCGTGCCGGATTCCGGGCGGTCCAGGCCCGCCAGGAGAGAGAGGAAGGTGCTCTTTCCGGAGCCGGATTCACCTGTGATGGCATACATGTTCCCGGCCTCGAAGGAACAGCTCACCTCTTTCACTGCCTCAATCTTCTGATATTGATTCTGATAAGAATAACTCACATTTTCTACTCTGATCTTTTCCATTTACGTCCCTCTCAATCATATAGAATTACAGGTCACACCTTCTTGACCAGGGGCGCCCTGTTACCGTCTATTGGTGTGTCAGCACAGCCGCGATACTCATTCTTCCAAACATCCACAGGGCTGCCGCCGCTCCCAGCGTATAGCAGCACAAAAAGATCCCCCAGACCATCCACGCCGTCAGGATATCCGCGGTTCCGAACATCGCGCCGATCACCGCGCCTGCCGCGCCGCCGCACGCCGCCAGCAGCATATGCTCCGCAAAGAATACCAGGGTACAACGTCTTTTGCTGGTTCCCAGCGCTCGCATGATGGCGTACTCGCCCTTCCTGCCCTGGAACAGCAAATGAGGCACGATATACCCTGAGAGCACGACGATCAGCAATACAAAGGGCAGAAATCCCTCCAGCAGAGAGATGCTTTTTTCCAGCCCCAGAGCCGCCTGGATGAACACATCGTCCTCCATCCGCAGCGCGGAGCCCGCGTAATTTTCCGGCGAGCCTGGAACCACAGGAGTCAGCCCGGGCTCCCTAAGATCCTGCTTCAGTTCGTTGAGCTTCATCGGATCCTTCACGGTAAACCGCAGGGACGAAGCAAAATAGACCTTGTCATTTTCTTCATAGAGCTGCCGTACCGCCCCGATGGGAAGCATCACCTCCGCTGCCATGGATTCCCCGGCTTCCGAATCCTCAATTGCCCCGACGATCTCCATTTCCAAAGGCTTCAGTTCTTCCCGCTCCAGCCCCAGGCCGATCTCTGCCCGGATATAATGCTCCAGAGAACAGGACAGATGGTCTCCCGGCTCCAGGCCGTGTCCCACCAGAAACGCGGTTCCCGCGACGCACACATCCCTGCTCTTTTGAAAGCTTTCCCAGCTCCAGCCGTCCGCCCAGGTGAGATCCTGTTCACAATCCTCGTAGACGGATCCCAGATCGTTGATGCCCAGGATCCGGAACTCGTCTGCCTGGGGGATGTCTCCTGACAAGCTTCCGTTATCCTCATCGGGCTGTGCGCTGTCTTCGGCTTCGATCTGTTCCCCAGGCTGCATCGGTTCTTCCATTCCGGCTCCTTCGTCCGCCTGCGTCAGTTCCTCCGTTCCGGCTCCTTCGTCGGCCTGCGTCATATGTCCGACCAGCTCCGCAGTCTCCCGGATCTTCCAGATATGCGGGGACGTATAGACCATATCCAGCACCTGCTGCCGGATAAACAGCCCGCTGTTCAGGGTTCCCGCCGCGTTCATCACCGTGGCCCGCACGGGGATCGCCTCCGGCAGCTCCTCAAACTGCCCTCTGGCGCTGACCAGATTTCCCAGATAAAATACCAGCACCACCACCGTCATCATACTGATCATTCCATTCAGAATGCTCTTGAAACGATGCCGCCGGATATTGACCCCTATGGAATATATCCCCTGGAATACAGCCCTTCTGTTCTTTTGGACTTCTTTTTTCACCTTCTCATCATCCTCCCTGCCGCAGACGATCCGTGTCCGCGGTTCCTTCGTCTCCTGATCCTGCTCCACCGTACATGCCGCCGTATAGGAGACGCCGTCCAGCGTAAACTCCGGATACCTTCCCGGACGGACCATCCGGAACTTCCTCCGTTCTTCCCCGGCCCATTTCCTCAGCTCCTCCTCGAACCGCCCCGCCGTATTCACCGGCTGGTCCGTGTAAAAGGAGAACTGTCGCTGACGCTCCTCTTCCGCTACCTGCTTGTAATCATCCACGATCCGCGCGAATACGCTCCCGCTTTTCGCCATATGCTCCATCCGGTCCAGGTAGCTGTCCACGTCTATGGACTCTGACTTTTCTTTTCGGATATTGGCGCAGACCTCCACCGCCGCCTGAATCTGCTTCTGCTGCCGCAGGAGCGCTTCCTGCTGCTTCGCGGCGGCCTCTTTTAGAGGAAGCGTTCCGTCCAGCACCTCCTTGATCTCCTTTAACGGCATGTCCAGCATGCGGAGCATTTTGATCAGCTTCAGCCGCCGGACATCCTCATCGGAATAATCACGATAGGCATTGCCGGCGTCCCTGGCCGGTTCCAGCAGCCCCTGCCGTTCATAGTAGCGGATGTTCTGTCTGGTGATCCCGGTCAGTTCTTCCATCTGTTTTGTGTTCAAGCATACACCCCCCTGTGTCCATTGGGCACTTAATCCTATACGTTTTCCAGCTTTACGTGCTTATTTTAAAGTATATAGCAGGTATACAGTCAAGTATTTTGTGAAAGATATCCACTTTTTTATCGAAAAACACTTTTTCCTCTATCTCACACAGCCATGTAGCATTCAAACAATATCGGAAGTTAGGAACTGGCACAAAATTACTTACCAATAGTCCGCAGGATTTCTCTTCGGGAGTGCTACCAAAAAATCAGGCGCATAGCGGGCTATGTAACTGATTTTTTGGTAGTGCTCCTGGAGAGAAAGACAAGGAATAAAAAATAATACTTGCATTCCTCCTCTCTCCCATGTATAATATCACTGAATCAAAAAGAAAGGGCACGTGTGAGGTTCGTCTGCCGCGCAGACTGACTGATGGATGTGCAGGGTGAGGACATGATTATTCGATAATTTGATTTGGATGCCGCAAGAAGTTGTATCTGCCTGTGTCAACAGGCTTATATTCGTTTGCGTATACCGATTTAGATTATCTGCGTGATCTGCCCGCTTTGTATGACCGTTCACAGAAGTGCCATTTCTGAATGTGGCGGTATGAAGTCCCATTCGTCGAAGGTTTGTTTTGATTTCTTAAGCCTTTGATCGGATGGATTCTAAATAGAGGGTTTCTTTGCGTGAGTCTGTTTTCGGATACGAAGACGGGCTTTTTTTATTCCATATTGATGACGGTTCAAAACGGCAGACCACAGACGCCGGAAGTTTTGATTGATGAAAAAAGCCTGTCAGCAGTCAAACCGCAGGAGGTTTTATGATACAGATAAAGAATGTAACCATCACACACAAAGAAGACGCAAGAGTGATCCTGGAGGATTTCAGCTGTGTATGGAATGACGGGGACAAAGCCGTGATCATCGGTGAGGAGGGCAACGGAAAATCCACCCTTCTCCAATGGATCGCTTCCCCGGACAGGATCGGGGATTACTGTGAAGCCAGCGGGGAACGGATCGTCCGGGGGCACAGGATTGGATATCTGCCCCAGGAGCTGCCGGCCCGGGACGCCCGCTTATCGGTTTACGAATTTTTTATGGAGGAGCCCATGTTTCTGGAGCAGACGCCGAAAGACCTGAACCGGATGGCAGGAGAGTTCAGCCTGCCCGTTGATTTTTTCTACCGGGAGCAGTCCATGGGAACGCTCTCCGGCGGGGAAAAGGTGAAGGCCCAGATGCTGCGCCTCCTGATCGCCGGGCCGGACGTCCTGCTCCTGGATGAGCCCTCCAATGACATTGACCTGGAAACCCTGGAATGGGTGGAAAGGCTGATCCTGAGCTGGAAGGGGATCGCGCTGTTCATCTCTCATGATGAGACCCTGATCGAGCATACAGCCAACATGGTCATCCACATCGAACAGATCCGCCGCAAAACCAGGTCCCGATATACGATCGTCCGCATGTCCTATCCCCAGTACCGGCAGGAACGGCTCGCCAGATTCGAGAGCCAGGAGCGGAAAGCGAAGAATGAACGGCGGGAGAAGAAGTTGCGGGAGGAAAAATTCCTTCGGGTCTATCAAAGCGTGGAACACGCCCAGAACAGTATTACCAGGCAGAACCCATCCAAGGGGCGGCTGCTGAAAAAGAAGATGCATGCGGTGAAATCCATGGAGCGGCGGTTTGCCCGGGAGGATGAGCACATGACAGAAATACCGGAGGAAGAGACTGCCATCTTCTTCAAACTGGGAGACGAGACCGCGAAAATCCCTTCTGGAAAAACGGTCCTGGATCTGGAACTGGAACGGCTGGACACGCCGGACGAAAAGCGGACGCTTGCCAGGCAGATCCGCCTGCGGATCCATGGCTCTGAAAAGGTCTGCGTCATCGGGGCAAACGGTTCCGGAAAGAGCACGCTGCTGGGCAGGATCGCGGAAGAACTGCTGGGCAGAAAGGATATCCATGCGGAGTATATGCCCCAGAATTATGAAGAGCTGCTGGAGCTTTCCATGACGCCCGTGGATTATCTGGCGCAGACCGGAGACAAGGAAGAACGGACCCGAATCCGCACGTACCTGGGCGCGTTAAAATATACCGCGGATGAGATGGAGCACCGGATCAGCCAGCTCTCCGGAGGCCAGAAGGCAAAGATCTTTCTGCTGAAAATGAGCTTGAGCGGAGCCAATGTGCTGATCCTGGACGAGCCCACCCGGAACTTTTCGCCCCTGTCCGGGCCGGTGATCCGGCAGATGGTGAAGGAATTTCCCGGGGCGGTGATCAGCATTTCCCATGACCGGAAGTATATCGCGGAAGTCTGCAGCCGGGTGTACAGGCTGACGGCCGACGGGCTGAAAGCAATGGAATGATATTTCATTTTCAAAATGTATGGGGTTCCGCCGAAGGAATTTATCTGGAGACGGGAAATGGAATAAACTCACAGCGGTACCGCTAACCGCGCGGATAAAAAGCGAAAAACTTTCTTGTCGATATCTTCATTAAATGTTGTATAATAGAAGAAACACATTGCAGGCCGCTGGGAAGCCGGCGCCCTGCTGCACAGCAATAAGGAGGATGTTTTATGACAGAACAGAAAGATTGGATCAAGGACCTGGTCATTTATCAGATCTATCCCCGCAGCTTCTATGATTCCAACGGGGACGGCATCGGGGATCTGCCCGGTATTTTACAGAAGCTGGACTACCTGGAGGAGCTTGGCATCAACGCCCTGTGGCTTTCCCCGGTCTACCGCTCGCCCAACGACGACAACGGCTATGATATCTCCGGCTATCAGGAGATCATGGAAGAGTTCGGCACCATGGAGGACTGGGATCGCCTGCGGGACGCCTGCCGGAAAAAGGGCATCCGCATGATCATGGATCTGGTTGTGAACCATTCCTCGGACGAGCATCCCTGGTTTCTGGAGTCTCGGTCATCCCGTGAGAATCCCAGATCCGATTATTACATCTGGCGGGACCCGGTGGACGGACATGAGCCCAACAACTGGGGTTCGGCCTTCGGCGGAAGCGCCTGGGAATATGTACCTGAGCGGGGCCAGTACTATTTCCACTATTTTTCCAAAAAACAGCCCGACCTGAACTGGGCCTGTCAGGAGCTTCGGGATTCGGTGATCGAGATGATGAACTGGTGGGCGGACAAAGGGGTCGAGGGCTTCCGTGTGGACGCCATCAGCTACCTGGACAAGCCCCGTGATTTCCCCGATTCCGCCCTGCCGCCCCGGCCTGACGGCTACTCCTTCCCGGACTGCCTCATCTGCCGTCCGGGGACCCATGCCTATATCCGGGAAATGAACCGGCGTGTCTTCGCTCCCCGCAATCTCCTGACTGTGGGGGAGGTGGCAGCGCCCACCGTGGAGGAGCTTGGCAACTATGTAAAAACGGACCGGGAGGAATTTGACATGGCCATCCCCTTCGTGCTGCCCAAGACCGAGATCGACACCTGGTCGCCGGAGCGGCTTAAGAAGGAGATTGAGGAAAGCTACCAGGCTATGAAGGAGGACGGCTGGTGGGCCAGATTTTTCAGCAACCACGATAAGCCCCGGCAGGTGTCCCTCTACGGCGACGACGGCGAGTACTGGGAGGTTTCCGCCAAGTTTCTGGCCATGTTCCTCCACAGTCTGCCGGGCACTCCTTATGTATACCAGGGCGAGGAGATCGGGATGACCAATGTGAAGCTGCCGTCCATTGAGGATTATGACGATCCCAGCACCAGAGACCAATACCAGCAGTACCTGCTTTCCGGTATGGATCCGGAGGCTGCCCTGGCTCAGGCCCAGCTGGAAAGCCGCGACAATGCCCGCACTCCCATGCAGTGGGACGGCTCCGAAAACGGCGGCTTTACCTCCGGCACCCCCTGGCTGAAGACCAATCCCAATACCCGGGATATCAATGTAGAAGCCCAGCGTCAGGATCCCCACTCGGTCTATCAGTGCTACCGGAAGCTGATTGCGCTGCGCAAACAATCCTCCGCGCTGTCCCGGGGGGATCTGACCTTCCTGGAAACAGGACATCCGAAGCTGATCGCACTGACCAGAAGCGCGGCAGAGGAAACGATGCTGGCATTCCACAACTTCTCCCGGGAGGAGCAGGAGATCCCGGCCTCCCTGCTGGAAGGCGCCGACGAGGTCCTGCTGTCCTCCTATGACCGGGAAGGCGGTTACCGGGGACCTTTGCTCCGGCCTTATGAGTCGGTGATGTTCCGGATGCGGAAGGATTGATGGATCTATGGTCTGCCGTTCCGAATTGTTACATATTGTTAATCTTTTTCCTAATCTGGATAAACCAGAAAAGCATGATACGAGAATTTTGTCATTTTGCTCAAGAAATTGTTCGTAAGTGCCTAAAGATATCAAGCCCCTGCTGCTTTTGCCGCAGGGGTTTTTCAGTGATACTGAAAATAAACGCGCCTGAACACCTCGATCTCTCTTTTGGAAACAGGTCCTGTCCACGGCGGAACCCTCCGGATGACAAAAATGAACGCCTGAAAATTATCCATAAAATGCCGAAGAGAAAAAAATGCCGAAAAAGGGACAAAAATCAGCCGGTATTTGGGATAAAGAAAAATAGTACCGGGAAAATCCGCATGGTAGAATACGGATAATATAAAACATATCTAAAGGAGGAAGCTATGAATACTCAAGAAAAAACAAACCCAAAATTGGCATTCGGCTATAGTCTGGGGGAAGTCGGCTGTCAAATGTCCTGGTACATGGTCAACAATTATCTGACATTGTTCTACACAGATATCGTAGGCCTGACCGCATCCGCCATTTCTCTGATCATGCTGATCGCGCGTGTATGGGACGCGATCAACGATCCGATGATGGGAAGCATTGCGGACCGCACAAATACGAAATGGGGACGTTTCCGTCCATATCTGTATTTTGCGCCGCCGGTACTGGCAATCTTTAATATCCTGACATTTACCGTATGGCCGATCTCCGGCACGGCAAAGGCAGTTGCGTGTCTGGTCTGCTACATCGGCACCGGTATGGCATACACAGCCGCATCCATTGCTTATCAGGCGCTGCAGAATGTCATCGCCATTGATTCTCAGGTTCGTATGAATCTGGCGACCGCCCGCGGAATCGGTTCTTCCGTGATCGGTATCATCCTTTCCATGGTCGCGGCTCCGACTCTGCTGGCACTTTCCCGCCCGGGAGCAGAGGTTGCGGACGCACAGGGATACTTCCGGTTTGCGATCGTTCTATCTATATTGATGATCCCGGCATTCTGGGCTACAGCGGCGATCTGTAAGGAAAAATACACGGATCAGCTTCACAAACCCCAGGATAATTCGGAAAAGCTCGGTTTTATCGGCGCGATCCGGGAAATTGTAAAAAATGACCAGCTTCTGATGGTTGTTCTGGCTACGGTACTTGGTACGATCTGTGTATCCGGCCGTATGGGACTGCTTACCTTTTACATTATCTACGTGGTCGGCGATTTCATGCATATTGCTACATTTTTCACGGTCATGACCATTGCGCAGCTGATCGGTACGCTCTTCCTTCCGATCGGTACGAAAAAGCTGGGCAAAAAGGGCTATCTGATCTTTCTTCAGATGCTGATGAACGCTGGTTTCCTGATCATGTTCCTGTTCCCGAGCGCCGGAATCCCGTTCCTTCTTGTGGTATCCTTTGTATGCGGGCTCTGTAATTCGGCTTCTTCCGTATGCTACGGCCTGGTTGCTGATTCCATCGAGTACGGCGACTGGAAGCTTGGCAGAAGGCAGGAGGGTGTCGCGGCTTCCATGCTCAGCTTCGGCGTGAAGCTGGCAACTGCGCTCTGCGGTTCCGTAGGCGTGCTTCTTCTGGCGGCAGTCGGATATGTTCCGAACGCAGATCAGACCGAGGCTGCGCGGCAGGGGATCAATGCGGTTGTCAACCTGCTTCCCTTCGTGATCGGTCTTGTTTCTCTGATCCCGATGCTCTTCTACAAGCTGGATGCAAAGAGAGTCTCTGAGATCCGGGCAGACCTGGATGCAGGAAAGCATGCGTGGGATAAGTGAAATATATAGATTTTAAGAAGTTGTATGCCTCCGATCGGGGTGTGTGCAGCAACATCGCCCCGGCCGGTCCGTACAATGATCGGCCGGGTTGCGGTATATAAAAACAGCTGGAAAACATCGCTGTTCATACAGCGCCGCGCACTCACTGTACGGCATCCGGAAATGCAGTGATGGGACTGGCAGATCAGAAAAATCATGAAACAGATTGAAGGGAGAATGATTATGGAAAAGAAAAAAGTATTGGGAATTTCATTTGGAAGAAAGATGAGCAACTGCGATATCATGGTGAAGCACGCCTTGATGGAATGCGAAAAGGCGGGCTGTGAGACGGCATTTATCCGGGCGGACGATCTGGAGATCTCCAACTGTACCGGCTGTATTGCCTGTGTGATCGGAATGATGTCCGGAAGAGGACGGGGGTATTGCGTACGTCATGATGACTTTGATATCCTGGATGAAGCTGTCATGCAGTCGGATGCTGTGATCCTGGCGTGTCCCACCTATGAGACATCCGTAACCGGAAGGTTTAAGACCATCTGCGACAGGATCGGACCAAGCCATGACATTACATTCCGGCAGGGTGCGTGGGACGAAGGGGTGGCTGCCGGAAAGCCGGAGGAAGCGCTGCCGGATAAGAGATCCTTTAAGAAACGGCAGGCGGCATTGATCTCAGTGGGCGGCGCCATGACGGAAAACTGGATCGCGCTGACTCTGCCGATGATGTACGAATTTACCTTCCCGATGGCCATCGACGTGATCGACACAGTGGAATATTATGGGGCAATGGCTCATGAATCTGTACTGGGGAATCAAGAGATGATGGACCGCATGACCACGGTGGGACAGAACATCGTTGCTTCTCTGGAAGCAGAGACCGAGGAGGAACGGATCCGGTGGAGAGGCACGGAGGAAGGCATGTGCCCCATCTGCCATACACGGCTGCTCCAGATCTCCCATGACGGAAAGACGGCAGACTGCGTCGTATGCGGAACCCACGGCACCGTCTCCATCGAAAACGGCGTGATAAAAATGCACTATACCCCCAAGGAGCTGGAGCGTTCCCGCTTGAAATGGGGCGGAAAGCTGGAGCATTCCACAGAGATCAAGACCCAGGCACAGCCTTCCGGTACGATCAAGAATCTGAAGGAGTTGAAGGCGCCGTATGCGGCATTCAATCCAGGGGTGTTTGAGACGGATGAAAATGCGTTTGGGAATGTAGCGAAAGAATAAAATAAATCCTCTTTTTTCAGATCAACGGGAGCAGCCCGCCGGAGATTGCTTGTCTGGCGGGCTGTTCCTTTTGCTCATGATTTAAGCGCATTATTCTGTAATCTAAGTCATTTGCTCGTTTTCCTCATTAAAGCAATCAGAATATTCTATTGTTCGGTCAGACAACAAGATTTTCTTATTCATTATGATATCCCGAATTTTTTCAGCAGCATCCTCTGGAACGCATCCACCCCGATCCCCACATACACGACCCCTGCGATCATGGCCGCGCCGATCTGGATGGGAAGCGTCCCGAACTCCTGCACCTTCATCGGCCCTAAGATGGTCAGACCGATGGCCCAGCCGCACAGCCAGGACGGCACGAAGATGAATCTGGAGTATGTCTCTCCGATGATGACCGCAAGGCCGCCCAGCACAAACAGGGTGCAATACAATTCCACATTGGGATGAAAGGGCATTGCTTCCATGATCCAGACTGCCAGGACTGCCCACACATCCCCGCACAGAAAGCCAACCGTGATTTTTAATGCGTCTTTTCTCTGATTTCCATTTGCCACATACAACCCCGCGCAGATCAGCGCCACCGCGCCGGTGCTGATTCCCATGTAGGGACTCAGCACCGCCCAGATCGGCGGCATCAGAGCGATCCCGAAGGCCAGTGTGAGCATACGGATTCTTTTTTCCCTCTTCTCTTCCATGTCCTGACTCCTGTTCTGTTGTCGAGTATGGAAATATCCTGCGCAATCTGCGCAAGTTATTTTCCTACAGTTCCTTACTGCCGGCAAAAGATGTCCTCTCCCTTGCAAGGGTTCCTTACTCGAAATCAAATTTCTCCCAGACTTTTTTTCCGGTATACTGCTTCAATTCCTCTTCCCCGTCCAGTACTCGGACGGCGCCTGCTGCCATGGCCTCCATCTCAAATTCGCCCGGATATGCCGTGACCGGAGCGATGAAGGAACAGGTCTCTGTGATCTGTTCCACCAGATCCTTGTTATGTACCATACCGCCGCCCAGCAGGATGCCGTCCACCTTGCCGTGGAGCACGGCCGCCATGGAGCCGATGCATTTCTCGATCTGGTAGATCATCGTATTCCAGAGCATTTCCGCATACCGGTCTCCGTTCTTTGCCCGCTCGGTCAGCTCCAGCGCATCAGAGATTCCGGTGTGGCTGATAAAGCCGCCGTTTCTGGTACACAGCTTTTTCACGTCTGCGATGTCCAGATCCTGTTCCCGGATATAGGCCAGCAGGTCGGCCACTGCTACGCTTCCGCAGCGGGTCGGCGCCATAGGGCCTTCGCCGCCTACGATGTCATAGCCGTCTACCATTCTGCCCTGCCGGTGGGCGGAAACGGAGATTCCCCCGCCGATGTGGCAGACTACATAATTGCATTCCTCGTATTTTTTATGGAGCACCGCCTTGCTGTGACGGATGGCGGTTTCCTTTAAGTTCAGCGCGTGCAGGTGGATGATCCGGTTCACCCCTTTGATGCCCGTCATCCGGGCCAGGTCCTGCAGCTCATCCACATCCGGCGGGTTGACTACCATAGCCTTCGCTCCGTATTTTTCGGCAAATTCATTGGCAAGCTGGGAGCCCAAGCTGGCGGGATGGATGACCCCGTTGGCAAAGTTCCTGGCATGATCCAGCAAAAGCTCCGTCACTTCGTAGGTGCCACCTTCCATGGCCAGCAGTCCGCCCCCGCGTCCGACGAATACGTCTACATCGTCCAGTGTGATCCCGGCCTCTTTCAAAAGGCTCAGGATCATATCCCGGCGGTAGGGAAGCTGCTCCGTCAGATTCCGAAACTTGTCCAGCTCCGCCGCGTCGTGAGATACATTTTTGGAATACAGGCATTCCTCTCCCTGGAATAACGCGATCTTCGTGGACGTGGAGCCGGGATTAATGGCTAAAATTTTATATTCACTCATGTTTACACCATTGCTTTCTGTCGTTCATTTTCAATTGCTTGGGGCTGCATGTGTCAAGAAGATCTCAATCTCTCAATTATTCCCGGACACCTGTGCCCCGCTTGTCTCCATCTATCAGTTGCTCCCGGCCGCGCGTACCGCGCTGATCACGATATTTCCCTTGATCTCGGATACCGGCGCCCCTCTGGAGCAGTCACATACCACCTTGTTGAAGCCCTGCAGCATGGGGCCGTAGGCATCCGCATGTCCGAACTGCTGGATCAGCTTGACTCCTACATTTCCCACATTCAGATCCGGCCAGATGACGACATTTGCTTTTCCTGCCACCTTGCTCTCCCGCTTCACCTTTTTCTCTGCTACGGCCGGGGAAATGGCAGCGTCGAACTGAAATTCCCCGTCGATGGCAAGGTCCGGCCGCTTTTCATTGGCAAGCCTTACCGCCTCCACCACCTTGTCGATCAGCTCTCCCTGACCGCTTCCCAGGGTGGAATAGCTGACCATGGCGCAGCGCGGTTCCCATTCCAGAAGCGCCCTCACCGTATCGCAGGCAGAGATCGCGATATCCGCCAGCTGGTTTGCGTCCGGATTGGTGCAGACCGCGCTGTCCCCGATAGCAAGGAGAGACCCTTCGCTTCCCGAAAAGCCCGGAATATCACACAGGCCGATACTGGAAACGGTGCTGATACCTTCCTTCAATCCGATGATCATCTGCCCCGCCAGCAGTACATCCCCCGTAGTATTGTCGATGCCCGCAAAGGTCACGTCCGCTTCCTCCACCGCCTGCATGACCATGGCGTAGTACAGCGGATTCTGCATTCTCCGGTTCAGCGCCTTTTCCTTCAAAATGGTCTGGGGAAGCGCCACATATTTGTCGATCAGTGTCTTCTTATACTCTTCCTCGCTGATATCCACAATGGTAAATACGCTTTCCTCATAGCCTCTTTCTCTGACCGCCTCCCGGATCTCACTGCCGCTGCCTACCAGCACCGGGATGATATAGCCCTCCTTCCCGGTCTCGTACGCTGCCTGCATCATCTTTTCATTCATGGCTTCCGGAAATGCGACTTTTCTTGGATTTTCTTTTGCTCTCAAATAAATCTGATCCAATACACTCATTTTTTACATTTCTCCTTCAATCAGATCCACCAGGTCCCCGATGGTCGCGCAGCCGCTGGCATCCGCAAGCATCAGCTCCACATCCAGCTCGTTTTCAATTTCGGATACAAGAGCCACCATCTGGATGGATGCCCCGCCCAAATCCTCCTTGAATAATGTCTCTGTGGAAAGGGATGCCGCATCCTGCTTGTAAGAGGTTGCTACCATATTGATCACCTGTGCTTCTAATTCTTTTCTTTCCATGATTTTCGTCTCCTTTTTTTTATAATGCATTTATTTGTTTTCATACCCACGGCCGATGAAATCTGCCGTGAATATCGCTCCGGCCGCACCCGCAAAGCGTCATAATTCCTCATGCGGCTGTGCGGTCCGGCGTTCCGTATCATCCTCAACTTTTCCCATCATTCATCCAGGTCAAAAACAACCGTCTTGAATCCGCCTTCCCGCTCGAAGATGGATGCGTGGCAGTTCAGCGGAAGCTTCGCGGACATTTCCGCTCTGTTTTTCTTGCTGATGCCGCGGACTACCGCATTGAGCCGTGTCCCTTCTTCCAGCTCCACCTCGCCGTATGCGTATTTTCCCAGTTTCTTATATTCCGGTTTTGATGACAGGGCCGCCGGAAGGACGATGGAATGCAGCTTTGCCTTTCCGCTGATCTCATACCATTCCGTCTCATAACTGCCGCATGCATTGCAGGCATATACCGGCGGAAATTCTACATTTCCGCATTTCGGACATTTCCTCCCGAGAAATTTGCCCTCTTCCAGGCCCTCATAAAATTTCTGCACTACTTTTTCTAATTTGATACTCATGCTATGCCTCCTCGCATTATCACGGTTTCTGTTCACACCCGCTCCGGGTGTCCCCAGTCACTCACTCTTTTATTTCTCCAATGTCCGAATTACAACCGCCGCAACGTTCTGCGCTCCGCCATATCCCCGGAGCATGGTTGTCTTGGGCAGCTTTTTCACCTGATGGTCTCCGCACTCTCCCCACATCTGCTTGCATGCCTCGTATACATCCGCAAGCCCGGAAGCCGCGTGGGCGTGCCCGAAGGAGGTCCGTCCGCCGTTGGTATTGATGGGCCTGTCGCCGTCCCACGCGGTCCGCCCGTCGCAGATATATTTCCAGCCCTCGCCGTAGGGAAGGTATCCCGCGATCTCCGCAGATACCAGGTGGGAGGTGATGATAAAATCATTGGCATAGAACAGGTCCAGGTCTTCTCCGGTCAATCCGGTCAGCTCGTATACCTGCCGCACTGCTTCTTCCGTAGCGCGCACCTCAAAATGAGGAGTGGTCGCTTCGCAGGCCACGCTTCCGATACCGATCACTTCGATGGGCTTATGCTTTAAGTTCTTCGCGATCTCCGGAATCATTTCGGTGGCGCATACGATGGCCGCCGCCGCGCCATCGCATTTCAGCTCTACACCGCCGGCACGCAAGAAGTCTCCCATGCGCGGATTGTACGGGGAATTCATGTATTCCTCCAGAGTCATGCCTGCCTCTTCTGCCAGAGATTCATAAGTCTTTCTCTCGATCGCCAATGGATTCACGGATGCATTTCTCCGGTTGTTAATGCACATCCAGTTCAGGGTATTGTTCATCTGCTCAGCCGTGATCCCTCTGGTCCTGACATACCATTCCGCCGCGTCGTCGTAGATCAGCTCCTGCCCAGCCATCAGGCCCCGCGTGTAAGTACGGTCGTACAGCCATGAGGTGGTTTTCAGAAATTTGTCCATGGTCATCTTATCCCTCTTGTAGGGATGCTTCGGAGTTTCCACACTGTCCGCCGGAGACGGTGTACTGTCGCCGAACTCTACGGCTCCGGTCAGCACGCAGTTGTATTTTCCGGAGGCAACCGCGTTGACCGCCTGCTCGATCGCCAGATAGCCGGTGCAGCATGCTTCCGAATGGTGGATGGAGCCCTTTCCCTTCATCCCGAACCAGTTTCCGATCTGGATGTTGGGGGTCAGGTAATTGGAGCCGTTTAAGGGGCTGGCCTGTCCGTGAAAATAAAAGTCTACATCCTGCGGGTTCACCCCGGCGTCTTCCATGGCTTTGAGCGCCGCGTAACCGAACATTTCTCCTTCGGTCAGCCCGTCTGTCTCGGGATTGTCCACCGTGTACATAAACGGGGTACAGCCGACGCCAATGATCGACACGCTTCTTCCATACTTTCCTAATGTTGTCATAATCAACTTCCTTTCCCTGTGTTTTTGATCACCAAAAGTTTTCTAACTGTACGGTTGCGATTCGAAATATCGGTTTTATGCAATTTATTGCAATAAAACCAATATTTCGAATCAGCAACCTACGCATGAATGAGCAAAATGCGGCTGCGTCAGCAGACGCAAAAGTGCGATAGCACGGATTTTGCGAATGGATGCGCAGGTTGGATGATCTTTAGATCATCCAACCGTACAGGTGGAAATTTTTCCTGTCGAAAGAGGTTTTTCTCTTTACGATTGTACATTTATTATATATAATAAATGTATTGAATTCATCGTATTTGTACCCAATGTTACTGTTTTGCGGGATACTCTTTTTGTACGAACGCACAATACAGAAAACCTGTCACTGGCAGCTTTTCCACCTGTACGGTTGCAATCCGAAATATCAGTTTTATGCAATTTATTGCAATAAAACCGATATTTTGGATTAGCAACCTACGCATAAATGAGCAATATGCGGCTGCATTAGCAGACGCAAGAGCGCGATAGCACGGATTTTGCGAATGGATGCGTAGGTTGGATGATCTTTAGATCATCCAACCGTACAGGTGGCAGCTTTTCTACATACATACACGAAGGAGGGCCTATGGAATATTCCGTACTATTCTCAAAATTAAGAAAAAAAGGCTATAAGCCGCAGGTATTTGGAAGGGAGGATGCCTCCCGGGATCTGCTGTTTGCCCGGCTCTGGGATCCTGCCCAGACTGTTTTTGACCCGGCCGCGCTTTATCTGGGTTCTGCCTCCCGCCTGCCGGATCCGGAGCTTCCATCGGAATTTACCTTTTTCTGCTGCGGGGAGTGGGCAGATTTTTCCCGCTATGACAGCAGTGCCTTTACCGTGGCCTATTTCGGCCCGTCCGTCTCGGAAGCCGCGCTGTTCAACGACTGCCTGGAAAATCTGTCCCAGCTCCAGGAGATCACCGCCGGGATGCATCTCCTGGTCAATGCCCTGTTTTCGGGAAATGGGCTGCAGTATCTGGTGGACACGGCCGCCCGGATCCTGGGCAATCCTATCTATGTGGTGGACCTCCAGCATAAATATCTGGCCATCTCCGCCGGCCTGATCCCGGACAACGCATTTTTCAACGCGGAGAGCCAGTCCGGTTACATCAGCGAACAGGGGATCGCCTCCATCCGCGCCAACCGCCTGGACGAAAAGGTCCGCAAGGCAGATACGGCATATTATTATGTGAATGAACTGGTGCAGAAAGGCATGCTGGTGGATGCGGTCCGCATTCAGGGGATTGAGGTGGGGCATATCATGATGCTGGAATCCGAACACCCCTTCCGGGAATTTGACGCGGATTTCTTCCATCGGTTTTCCAACCTGGTTTCCATGGAGCTGCAGAAGGATTCTGCCTATACGAGAAATAAAGGCGTGATGTATTCCTACTTCCTGTCCGACCTGCTGAAAAATCCGGGCCAGGACGCGTCCAGGATCCGGGAACGGCTGCGGCTTTTGGGCTACAATCTGAGAGAAGCTTTTTATATCGTCGCCATCCCGCCTGCCGGACACAGCACCTCCGATCTGCAGCTTAATGTAATCCTGGAACGGCTGATCCAGATTTTTTCGGGGAGTATCTATGTGATCTATGAGGATACGATCGTATTTTTTATCAGCAGGGAGTTATTTCAGAATCTCAGTGAATACGAAATGTGCCAGCTTGCGGATTATCTTTCGGCCAATCAGCTCAAGGCCGGGATCAGCAATTTTTTCCGGCAGCTGGAAGATATGCCTTCCTTCTATCAGCAGGCTGTGGATGCGGTGAAGCTGGGTCTAAAGCTGAAAGACCCTTCGCCGGTGTATTATTACAGTGATTATTATGTGTATAAAATGCTGGAGACCGCGGAGCGAAACGGGGTCAATATCCGGTTTCTGGTACATCCGGGATTGATGCGGCTTTACCTGTATGACCAGGAAAAGGGGACGGAGCTGATCGCTACCTTGAAGGAATATCTGCACCAGCCGGGCCAGTCCGCCCTGGTGGCGAAGAACCTGCATATCCATAAGAATACGCTGCTGTACCGGCTGGGGAAGATCCGGGAATTGATGGGGTGTGAGCTTGCGGTGGGGGAGGAATTTATGAATATGAATCTGTCCATGATGATCTTGAAGTATTTGGGGATGATGTAAAAAAAGAGGGCGGATCATCTATACCGATATCACAATTCTTTCAAATCCTCGGGAGGATCAATCTCAACCGCCCCGTTGAAATTTTTGATATCGTATATGACTTCATAAGTTTCTTCTGATCCGTTCTCCCGGAATTCCTCTTCTGCTTCTTCCTAGGTCATTCCGGAATACATCAGGTTCGCAATCTCTGCTGCCCTGGCGGAATCGGTGCCGTCAAGCCGGATCCGGACAACCTCTTTTTCCGTAAAATCAATGTAGTATTCCATGACCATCGTAAAGGGAAGCGTAAACTTTTCCGGAACTTTTCCATCCTCCTCCGGCAGTTGGGAATAATCCGCAACATGTTCCTCTTCGAACTGCGTGCGGTATACACAGACCTTCCGGCCGGAAACCGTTTCTTCCCGGTCAAAGGTAAATGCCAGATCCTCTTTGATGTACATGTCGCTTCCTTTTGCTCCGGATTCAAACGTCGTCCAGTAGTCCGGACGGTTGGATACGGACATTTTCATATTGTACACCACATTTTCGCCCTGCATATACCAGTACTGCTCCACGATTCCCTGCGTCTCCGACGCATCCACCGCCTGCTCATACTGCTGATAGGGGTCGGAGATCAGTTTTCCTTTCACTTCTTCATGAAACCGCTCCGAACCTTCGCCGTGTTTACTATACACGGTGTACTCATAATCTCCCTCCCAGAAGTCATGAATGATCTCTTCTGCCTCAGAGTCAGAGGGCGATCCTCTTGTGCAGGATATGAGCATAAGACCGATCAACGAGATCACAAACAAGTTCCTGTATCTTTTCTGCTTCAACATATGGGCCTCCTTTCCGCCGTTCACATAAACGGCAATGATTCACGATATTTGTTAATTTTATTCTAGCCCATATCTTGATCCATTACAATAGCTTATGCGTGAATGCAGTGTTTTTCTGCTTCAATTAGTTTATATCTGACTGTGGATCAGGGGCAGGTTCGCCGACCGGCTGTTTCAGCCGCACGATCATTTGATCAGGGCTTCGCTCACCTTTACCAGGTTCTCCCGGATGGCGATATGCTGGGGACAGGCTTCCTCGCATTTTCCGCACTTGATGCATTCGTCCGCCCGTTTCAGCCCATGTCCGCCTACAAGCCATCCCTCCTGATTCTTTGCCAGGGCGGTATCGCCGTAGAGAGTCAGATAATTCATGGCCGTGAAGGATCCAGAGATGCCGATATTCATGGGGCACACCTTCGCACAGTAATTACAGGTCGTACAGGGGATCAGCGGAATCCGTTTCAGCTCTTCCTGGGCCTCCTTCAATGTCTCCTTCTGGCTGTCCGTCAGTCCGCCAAATGTCTTCATATAGGAAAGGTTATCCTTCATCTGTTCCACATTGCTCATTCCGGACAGCACGGTGATCACGCCTTCCAGATCCGCCGCAAAACGGACCGCCCAGGACGCCACGGAGCTTTCCGGCTCGGCTGATTTCAGGATGTTCTGCACGGACTCGGGAGGGGTCGCCAGCATGCCGCCCTTCACCGGTTCCATGATGACAACCGGTTTCCCGTGCTTTCTTGCCACCTCGTAGCAGCGTCTTGACTGCACTGCCGGGTTATCCCAGTCCGCATAGTTGATCTGGAGCTGGACAAATTCCATCTCCGGATGCGCATTCAAAATCTCTTCCAGTTCTTCCGGGGTGGAATGGAAGGAAAATCCCACGTGCTTGATCAGTCCCGTTTTCTTTTTCTCCATTACCCAGTTCCACATGTCGTATTCGTCAAAATATCTGGATCTTGCTTCCCCCAGATTATGGAGCAGATAAAAATCAAAATATCCTGCTCCCGTCTGCGCCAGTGAGGTGTCAAACTGTGCATACGCTTCCTCCTTTGTCTTGCAGTCGATCCAGGCCGCATTCTTTGTGGCAAGCTGATAGCTGTCCCGTGGATAGCGCTCCACCAGCGCCTGGCGGATGGCATCCTCGCTTCCCGCATAAGCCCAGGCCGTGTCAAAATATGTAAATCCGGCCTCCATAAATAAGTCTGTCATTTCCTTGACCTGTTCCACGTCGATCACGCCGTCTTTCTGCGGCAGGCGCATCAGGCCAAATCCTAACTTTCTGATCTCTTCTCCTAAATATCCCATGTCTGATCTCTCCATTTCTTGTGATTGATATTTTATCTGTTTTGAGTACCTGCTCTGAACAGCTGTTTTTTCATATTGCTGCTGTTCAGAACCTGAAAATAAATCTTGTGCGAAGCATTTCTTCGCATTATAATGAGTATATCAGCTTCGTGTGACTCGAAGTCAATACCTTTTTTCAAGTTTGCAGAATAAATTGTTACTATTCACAGCCGGATAAAAAATGGCAGTCAGATTCGTCAAGCGAAGCTTGTAAGAAGCTGATTGACAGTTTTTATCTGACTGGAATCAGTCACTTCACCCACATAAGCAAAAAATCAAGATGCGAAGCATCGGCAGACGGCTTTGCCGGCTGTTTTTGCGCATGTGAGTGAAATGACTGTGAATAGTAACAATAAATTGCACCAGGAGAAGATTTTATGAACTACACCATGAAACAGTTTGCGGAAATGTTTGGCACTACAAAGCACACCGTGCGCTATTATACGGATATCAACCTGCTGCCCTGCCGGAGGGATGAACAGAACCGCCGCGTATTTGATGACGAATCGGTCAGCTGGATGCAGGGGATCACTTATCTGAAAAGCTGCGGCACTCCTCTCAAAGACATCAAAGAATACTGCCGGTTATGCAGTCTGGAGGAGTCGGAGGAAAATCTGCGCGCAAGATACCAGATCATCCTCCGTCAGTGCGGACAGGCTCACAAAAAAGCGGAGGAGGCGAAAGCAACCGCAGAATTTATGGACCGTAAAGTAAAGCATTATGAAGATATTCTGGCGGGGCTGGTGCCGGATGATACGAATCCCGGAAACTGGACCAATAAGGAGAAAAAACATGTCTGAATTAATGTCTATGAAAAATATCGGAAAAGAAATGGCAAAAAAGCTGACATCTGTCGGCATTGATTCCTCCGAAAAGCTTGCAAAAACCGGCTCCAGACAGGCCTTTATAAAACTGAAAGAGGCTTATCCCCAGGTCTGCCTGGTACACCTGTATACGTTGGAGGGTGCAATTCAAAATATTGAATTCAATCAGCTTTCGGAGGAGAAGAAAAAAGAATTGAAGGAATTCAGTGATTTTTTGAAAAATGCATCATAACGAATCTGCCTGCCGCACTTTCAATAAAGGATATGCTCAAGCTGATTCGTAACCTCCTCCAGCTTCCTCTCCAACTCATCCTGAACCGTTCTGTATCCGAAGGGAATTTTCAGACCAAAATCTACCTGGAGCATCCGAAGGAATTTCGGGAATTGTCCCGCTGCTTTAATCAGATGACGGAAGAGCTTGCAGGAATCGAAATGCTGCGCTCTGATTTTATCAATAATTTTTCACATGAGTTTAAGCCCCCCATGGTTTCGATCCTTGGATTTTCCAGATTATTAAAAAAAGGGGATCTGACTGCAGAGGAGCAAAAGGCTATGATGATATTAAAAGAGGAGCTTGAACAGAGGTATCTGACGGAGGGGGGGAATATCATATTCCGGTGGCTGGATAGCCGCAATGATCGTACATATGGGACTCTGTGTGCTTTACTCTGTAAAACCGTAACATCTTACTGTAAGGGAGCTGTCGGAGAATGCTGTATGTCTGCAATATATTGTTGTAAAACACAGCAACTCGCAATCATATATTGCAGGCATACCGTCATTTTCCGGCAGCCCCTCTACGTTCAATCTACATCTCTTGTCTCATCCGCAATATACTCAAAGAAATCAAAGTCCGCGTAATGCCGATGCCTGGCCCGGTCCGCGCAGGTCATTCCCACGAAGGTCCCGGTAAATTCCCCGAACCTGCAATATTCATCCGAGAATCTTGCGGTCTCAAACTCCCCGCCGATGGGGGTATACGTTTCCCCGTCATAGCCCCATTCGAAATGGAACCTCCGCCCCTCTATCTTCATCCGAAGATACACCGGCACATCCCGGACGCCGATCCTGGTATCCACCATCTCGTTCTTCTCGCCGTTTTCCAGATGGACGATGGACAAAGCGCTTCCGCCCAGCGTCTGGCTGTAATATTTCCGCAGGTTGACATAATTCATATTGTCATAGTAAAGGATCAGGCCCGCGCTGTGCTGATAGACCTCCGGCTGAAATTCCATCTTCGTAGTGACCGTAGCATAGACGCTGGTCAGCTTCCGCGCCAGGATGCTGACCCGGTTCAGGGAGGTTCTGGATTCCTGTCCCCGCATCCGAAGATATCCCGGCCGGGCTTTCAAGTCCACAAAGCTCTCCGGCATGATCCTGGGCGCATAGTAGCAAAGTCCCAGTTCCTCCGAATCAAAATCATCAAAGTCCGGAATCTGAGGCATCAAAGTTTCCGGAAGCGCCGGCTCTTCCACGTCTATTTTCGCCAGATTGCTCCCGTCCGCCATGCGGAGCCACCCGTCCTCAGTCCATTTCATTTTCTGGATACTCGTCTCCCGCCCCAGCGTGCAGCTCAGCTCCGGCGCAAACGGCCTGGCGCAGAGATGCAGCAGATAGGTCTCCCCGTTCGGCAGGTCCACATAGCTTCCGTGGCCGGACTTCTGGAGGATGGAATCCGGATTGTAATATTTCGGCTTCAGATGATCCGGATCATGCCTCTCATAGGACTCCGCCGGCTGGCTGGTGACGATCGGATTCATGGGATCCTTTTCATAGGGCCCCCAGACATTTTTGGAGCGGCCCATGGTGACGCAATGGTTGTAGCCTGTGCCGCCCTCCGCGCACATGATATAATAGTATTCCCCCCGCTTTGTCAGATGGGGAGCCTCGATACAGCCCCGGTCCGTGCCCCCGCGCCAGATCCGTTTCACATGGCCCATGACCTCCTGTTTTTCGGGGTCGTATTCCACCATGCAGATCTCGCCCGGCTTCTCATAGCCTTCCCTGGTCTCCCACTCCAGCGATACCACATATTTTCTCCCATCGTCATCGTGGAACAGGGACGCATCGAAGCCTGCGGAATTCAGATACACCGGTCTGCTCCACGGTCCCCGGATATCCTTCGCCGTGATCAAAAAATTGTCCACGTCGAAATACCGGGCGTTCATGGAATTCATCACGCCATATACCACATAAAATAAATCTTCCGCTTCACAGTACGTCAGGCAGGGCGCCCAGATTCCTTTCGCGCTGGGGAGTTTACGAAGCTCTACCTCCTTATCGTCAGTCAGCACATGGGTATACAGCTCCCAGTTTTTTAAATCCCTTGAGTGATACACCGGGATCCCGGGAAACCACTCAAAAGAGGACACCGCCGCGTAGTAATCATCATTTTTTCTGCAGATACAGGGATCCGGGTTGAACCCCTTAAAAATTGGATTTTGAATCATAGCAGGATACTCCTTTTTTCATTGTGGCCGCTCAAGCCAGCAGCCCTGGAAAATGTAAAGTTTCCGAACAGCAGATGAAGCTTCCCTGATCATAAGCTGATGTCCCGTTGAGGATCTGCTGTCCGGAACACTGGTTGCCTGTTCACAGTTCCTTCTTTATTTCGAATCGGCCGCCCGCTTCTTCAGGTCATCAATGATCCCCTCAAATTCGTCATCCAGATGATAGAACCGAAGGATCAGAAAGCAGGCCGCAAATACTCCGATTGGGATCCACACAAAGCAGACACGGATCGCGGTGACTGCGGAAGCCGTCTGGACCGAAGCTGTCCCCACATATCCGCCGATCTCCAGGATCAATCCCAGCAGCGCGGAGCCGACGCCGTTTCCAATCTTATAGCCGAAGCTGCAGGCACTGTTTACAAGCCCCTCCGTGCGGTATCCGGTCTTCCACTCGCCGTAATCGATGGTATCGGAAACCATAGCCCACATCGTCGCGCCGCCGCATGCATTTCCGACGCCCCGAATCAGACTGGTCACTACAATGACCGGCATGGAGCCGCCGCCGAATTCCAGGATCAGCATCCCCACTGCCGCCAGGATCAGTCCTATGGAAAATACATTGCGCTTGCCGTATTTTTTCACCAGCTTTGCGATCAGGAACATGCCGATGATCTGGATCGCGTTGTAAATGCCGTTGATCGTGCTGACCAGATCCGCATCCCCCAGAACTTCTTTCGCATAGTAGACCGTAGTTCCACCGTTGATGGCGTAGTACAGGAAGAACAATGCCAGGACGCCGGTCATCATGATCCAGTATTTATTTTGGAACAGTGCCAGGATCCCTTCCTTTACCGGGACGTTTTGTGCCTCACCTTCTCCTGCGGATGCCGGTTTTACCCGCTCCTTCGTTCCCGCGAAGTTGATCAGAAATGCCGCCACCGCCAGAAGCCCAAGCACCACAAATGCCTTCGTCCACGCAGACGCGTTGTCGCCGAAGGCCCTGACCAGCGGCAGGGTGACCAGATTGATCAGAAGCGTCCCGCAGGTGGCCAGTACATTTCGGAAAATGCTGAGCACAGAGCGCTCGTAAGGATCCTGTGTCATCAATGCATTCAGCGAAGAGTACGGCACGTTGATGGCCGTGTAGATCACCGTGGATGTCAGGTTATAGGTCACAAACACGTAGACCAGCTTTGCCGTCTCGGACATTCCCGCCGGAACAGAGAACAAGAGGACACCGGATACCGCAAAGGGGATACACATCCGAAGCAGCCAGGGACGCGCTTTTCCGAAACATGTATCACTCAACTTTATTTTGTATAGATATCCTAACAAGATTTCCGCGTTTTTGTTAGATACATTTACGAAGAAAAAGCAGGTCAATTCCGACCTATCTGTCCGCAGACAGCGATACAGGGGCGCATTGCTCTCATGTATTACATTCAATGACCGGCAGCATTCCTACTCTCCGAAAGGCTCGTAGAAGGGCGAGGGCAGCATCTGCATTTCTTTCCAGCTCATGCTGCGCACCGCCTCCCGTTTCTCCCGGGGCGTACAGCCGTAGGTTTCTTTAAAATACCGCATTGCGACCTTATAGTTGGTACAGCCATGATCCTCGAATATCTCATTCACCGTCCGCTCCGTATTCACCAGATCAATATACACTTTGGAAACGCGGATCGCATAGACATATTCCATGATCGTCATTCCCAGCTGCTTTTTGAAGATCCTCGCCAGATAATCCTCATGATACCCGAAATGCTCCGCCAGCTCCGAGACGATACATTTTTCCCGATAATGCTCCTTTAAATAGGTCATAATCGGGTTGACCTTTTCCAGCTGGCCTTCATTTCTGTCAAATTCCTTCCGCACCAGCTTATGGGAATAGGAATGGACCAGGGTAAATAACAGCTCATACAACAGGCTGTTAAACCGAAGGAGATACCCCTCCGGCCGGATATCATAGACCGCGTGCATATCCATGAAGATCTTCTTCACCTTCTCCAGCCTGGTCCGTTCCACCTCGCCCGCCGGATCCTTATCCACAAAAAATGTATACAATTCGATATTCGGAATGAATTTTCTCAAAATTTCCTTGGGGATCTGCAGCACCAGCGCTTTATTTTTTTCACTCAGTACGGAATGGATCACCCTGGAATTGACAATATTAAATTCTCCCGCGCGAAGCACCTCCCGGCGGTTCTCGAAGGTCACCGCCATGCTCCCCTCGATCATATAGACCAGCTCCAGGCTGTCATGCCAGTGAGGCGGCACGTAGCTCCCCAGATCGATGGAAAGATAAAACCTCGCTTCGATATCCGGATTCACCGATACGATCTCATGACGCATATGGTTTTCCTCCTGTTCATACGATACACTGCCTGCGTCAAGACAGAAGGCACAGGACTCCTCTGATTCAAAGTGTATCAGAAAAAACCGCGCCTTCCGTCAAAACGACTGCATTTTACTTTCCTTCAAACCACCCAAAATCCACGCATCTCCCCAGATCCCAGCTGTCCCAGCCGATCCAGCCTCTGTCATTGACCGTATCCGTCAACAGCTTATAGCTCCAGTAAAAATATCCGCTTCCCTCTTTCCATGCGTCCAGCTGCGCCTCGGCCACAGCGCGGTAGATCCGTTTCTTCTCTTCTGCGTCTACTCTCTCCTCACAGCTTCCTTCCACACCGTTTAACACGCTCTGACCGCCCTTCGTATCGCAGCCGCAGGCCAGGGAGTTGAACAGACACCATTCCCCGCAGATCACCGGAAAGTACTGCCGCATTTCCCGGATGTCCTTTTTAAAATGCTCTTCAATATAATCCTTGTATGCCTCCATCTCCTGGGCACATCCTGCCGCCTCCGCCATCATCAGATACTGATGGGTATCCAATACTACATTGACGTACTTTTCCTCCCGCATAAAATCCTTCCATGCCAGAAGTTCGAAGCCATCGTGGATCACCACATATTTTTCCTCTGGTAAATATTGCCGGATCCGGTCGTAAGCCCTGCAGTAAAACTCCTTCAAAAACTCCAGGCTGTTGGGTCCGGACCCTTTTGCCATCTCCGGATCCGCCGCCGGGTAACGGCTGGGCACATCCATCAGCTTCCAGGCATTTTCCGTAATCGGTTCATTCAGCACCTCAATGCCCCAGAGCCCCTTCCTGGTTCCGTAACGCTTCGCCAGCCTTTCCAGGACAGAGAAGACAAACTCCACCTCCTCTGGCTCCTGGGACCATCTGCATACGCCGCAGATCCCCCCGTTGTCAAACCCGTTCTGCCCCAGAGGCGCCGTGTGCAGATCGATCAGGATCTCCAGCCCGTACCTTTCCGCCCAATTAAATGCCTGATCCAGCTCCCGGATACAGCCGATAAACGGTTCTCTGTCCCCGAAAATGAAATACGGGACCGGGATACGCACGGCCTCCATCCCCATGGCTTTGATGGACACAAAATCCCGTTCCGTGATGTACTCCGAACGATGGATCTGAATCCTTGCCTCATAGACCTCCCGGGACAATTGGCGCGGGAGATTGTATTCATCCTCCGCCGTCGTCCCCTCAAACAGAGCCGGGCTCATCCACTTTTCCAGCACCAGCCAGTTTCCCAGATTCACTCCTTTTACATACATGCCGCATTCCTCTCTTTCTTTTTTACAGGCTTTACAAAACTGCTGTTCCTTAAGAAAAGCCATTCATGATATAAGGACATATTAACAGTTTTTTTCTATGTCCGCTATATACTTTTGCGCGGAAAAACAGGTCGATTCCGACTTTTCCGCCTTACAAAACATGGAGTGAATTTGCTGCCGCAGATATGAAAAAGATTCCAACTGTACGGTTGGAAAAGATGAGCCTGGGAAGCCAAAACAATGGTTTCACATCTCTGCCACTTCGATTTCCTTGATCTGATGCTCGTTCCCCTGTATCAGATAGGTATTCCCGCCGCCGCAATACGGGCAGGTCTTCCCATGCTCCACTGTGGCGTAGGTTTCCCGGCAGTCCTCGCAGAAGGTAATGGCCGGGATCGTCTCGATCACCAGCTCGCAGCCTGCCATCACAGGGCTCTTGGAGCATTTCCATTTCCAGCAGTCCTCCAGGTAGGAGGGGATGATGGTGGACACCTCGCCGATCTGCAGCACCACCTTCCCCACCCTGTCCGCCTGGTTTTCGGCAGCAATCTCCTCTACAGTTTTTACAATGTGAAAGACGATCCCTAATTCATGCATTCCTTCTCCCCACTTCCCGCGCCGCGTCTGTCACTCAGGAACCGCGGGAAAATATCCCGCGCGATCTGCACATCTTATTTTCCCGCGGTTCCTGAATGAAAGCCGCGGCACTGATATAATTTTCTCTCTATTTTCTGCCGTTTTTACCGGAAGTTCTGGCCCGCTTCACTTTCTTTACCGTTACCTCGGACGGCTTTCTCACGATCGGCTTCTTTGCCCCGGCCGATGTCTTCGCCGCCGGTCCCTTACCCTCTGGTTTTTTCGCAAACACAGACTTCAATGCTTTCCCCGCGGCATAAGCCCCGATCTCTTTAAACTTATCCTCAGACCTGCACATTTTGGAGCATTCCGGATGATCCCGGCGCAGCTTGATGGCATCGAACTCACACTTGGTCGTACAGATCCCGCAGCCGATACATTTGTTCTCATCCACAACCGAGGCGCCGCAGCTTAGACACCGGCCCGCTTCCAGATGCACCTGCTCCTCTGTCAGCAGCTTCCTTGCGTCCCGGAAGGAATGCCTGTGGTCGATCTGGGTGTCCATGCCTGCCTCCTGGCGGCCGATGGTATCATATCCGTCCAGCCTGATGTTGTCCTTATCCAGCTCCCGGAAATTTCTCCGGTTACGGCCGATGGTCAGGCTTGTTCCCGGATGGACGTAACGGTGAAGGGATTCCGCCGCGTTCTTGCCGGCCTCAATGGCATCGATCACAAACTTCGGTCCGCTGTAGACGTCTCCGCCTACGAAGATATCCGGCTCCTTCGTCTGATAAGTGAGGGCATCCGCCACCGGATAGTTGCCGTGCCAGAACTCTACCCGGGATCCTTCCAGCAGATTTCCCCATTCAATGCTCTGCCCCACGGCAAAGATCACATGCTCGCACTCCACGGTCATCAACTCGTCCTCCGCATACTGGGGATCGAACCTTCCGTCCTTGTCAAATACGGACGTACATTTCTGAAATACAACGGCCCATGCCTTTCCATTTTCATCCTTGAGAATTTCCTTCGGACCCCAGCCGTTGTGAATCGCGATTTCCTCCTCCAGCGTCTCCCGGATCTCTTCCTCCGAAGCGGGCATGGTCTCTCTGGATTCCAGGCAGAACATGGCTACATTCTTTCCACCCAGGCGGGAAGCCGTCCTTGCGCAGTCCACCGCCACATTTCCGCCGCCCACCACGACAACGCGCCCGTTGAGCTTCTGCCCGTGGTTCTCCGATGCATGGCGCAGGAAGCGTACGGCAATGTCTATGCCCCTGGCGTCTTTGCCCGGAATGTCCGGAATCTTGCCGCCCTGGCATCCGATGGCCAGATAAAATGCCTGATACCCCTGCTCCCGGAGTTCCCCGATGGTGACATCACGGCCGACCTCCACGCCGCACCGGATCTCCACGCCAAGCTCCCGGAGCACCTGGATCTCCGCCTCGATCACATCCTTCTCCAGCTTGTAGGATGGGATCCCATAGGTCATCATCCCGCCGGGGCGCGCATGCTTCTCAAATACTACCGGCCGATAGCCCTTCACCGCCAGATAGTACGCGCAGGACAGACCTGCCGGCCCGGCCCCGATCACCGCGATCTTCTGATCCCACCGGGTCAGGCGGTTGGACGCGATGACCACCGGCGGAACATATCGGGTCTCTTCATGAAGATCCTGCTCGGCAATAAATTTTTTGATATCATCGATCGCCACTGCCTCATCCACGTTCCCCCGGGTACAGGCCATCTCGCAGCGCCGATTGCAGACCCGTCCGCAGACTGCCGGGAATGGATTGTCCTTCTTGATCAGCGCCAGCGCCTCCCGGTACTTTCCTTCCTTCGCCTTGCGGATATAGCCCTGGACCGCGATGTGGGCCGGACAGGCCGCCTTGCAGGGCGATGTGCCGGTCTCGTAGCAGTTGATCCGGTTGTTGTCCCGGTAATCTTCGTCGTATTTGTCCCGGCCCCAGACCAGCCGGTCGGGAAGCTCATGCTTCGGGTACTGTACCTCCCGCCCGTCCTTCGCGCAAAGTTTCTGCCCAAGCTTCACCGCACCTGCCGGACAGTATTCCACGCACTTTCCGCAGGCAACGCATTTATCCCGTTCCACCCTGGCGGTAAACGCGCTGCGGCTCATGTTGGGCGTATTAAAAAGCTGGGACGTCCGAAGCGCGTTGCAGACATTCACATTGCAGTTGCAGATTCCAAAGATTTTATTCTCCCCGTCAATATTCGTGATCTGATGGACAAATCCGTTGTCCTCCGCTTTCCGGAAGATCTCCATGGCCTCCTCGTAGGTGATGTCATGGCCCTTTCCCGTCTCCCGGCAGTAGTCCGCAAAATCCCCCACGCCGATGCACCAGTTCATCTCATCATCCCCACAGCCTTCCCCCAGCACCTCCCGGCTGACACGGCAGGAGCACTGGCCCACGCCGATATGCCCCTCATACTTTTTCAGCCAGTAGGAAATGTGTTCCAGGTCGATGGTCCCGTTTTCCATGGAGATCGCTTTTTCCACCGGGATCACATGCATCCCGATTCCGGCCCCTCCCGGCGGGACCATGTGGGTAATACCGTCCAGCGGAATGAAGGTCATACGCTCGAAAAAGCTGGCCAGCGCCGGATGCTCTTTCAGACGCTTGTTCCCCTCCGGCGTCTCTTCCATGTTAAAGAGCTCCGCGGAGCCGGGCACGAACATGGGCAGGCAGTACCTGCGGTCCGTGGGTCCCGGTATGGCCCCGTTGTGGTCATAATTGTTGCCGTAATCATATTCCAGAAGCCCGATGTAGCTCATCTCATCCAGCACCTTCTGGAAATGGGCCTTCTGATGCTCCTCAATCTTGTTCATTTTCCAGAGCTCTTCGATCTTGTAGTGACGGCGCACCTTCATCTTCAGCGCAATATCTGCCATCTCCTCGGTCACGATCTCGGCCAGCCCCCAATACTCCGGGTCGTTTACCGTGACCCCCTTCAGCTTATGCGCTGCCACGTCCGTAATCTTTTTCCCCAGCTTTAAGATCTTTTCACTGGGTCTCTTATCCCCCATATGCGGCGGGATGACCGCTTTACTCATTTCCGGCATCGTTTCGTCTCCTTTCTTTCCTTTTCACAGCCTTCACGCGCCCCGGTGGGAATCTCCGTTGGGCCGCACCCTGCAGGCACATCCTGTCACTCAGGCGCCGCGGCTTTCAGCTTCGGATATTTCCGGTTCCAAAGCGCAGCTCCTTCATCCCTTCTACTTCATCGCAGATCTGTTTCAGACTGCAGGCTTTGCAGTCCTTCGTCAGATTCTTAAAAATGTGGTCGATCGCTTTTGTGATCTGTTCGGATTTTTTCACCATCCCTTCCAGCTCCCTGTACGGGAAATCCGGCAGGGTCATGAAGATCGCAGCCGCAAAGCGGCATCATTCACTCTTCCCGCTTCATCCTCGGCAGATTCCAGCGGTAATGCGCCGCCAAAAAACGGATCACCACCACCAGCGCGGAGGATACGACCATGGCCGGAATCTGTCCGAAGCCGCGGTAGATCCAGACACAGCTCAGGGCACCTGCCACAGACGCGCAGGCATAGATATGCTTTACAAAGATATAAGGCGGCATGCCCGCCATTATGTCGCGCAGAAGTCCGCCGCCAACTCCTGTCAGAGTCCCCAGAAATGTCAGAAGGAATGTATTTTCCAGATAGCCCTGGCTGATCCCGGTGGTCACGCCCACCACGGTAAATATCCCAAGCCCTACAGAGTCCATCACCAGCATGGCCCTGTCATACAGTTCTCCCGGCTTTCCCTGGAGCACATTTCTCTTAAAGTAAAGCGCCAGAAATACCGCCAGGGCCGTAAAGACCGCGACCAGCACATAGACCGGCCGGATCAGCGCCCCCGGCACATTTCCCAGGATCATATCCCGTGTCATTCCTCCGCCTACGGCCGTGACCACGCCCAGCACGCATACTCCGAAAATATCCATCCCGCAGTTGATCCCCACCATGGCTCCAGATGCCGCAAATGCAACGGTTCCGATCAGCTCCATGCAAAATACGATCAATGTCTGAATATCGTCCACCCAAAACCTCCATTTTCTGCTTTGCAGAATAGATTTGAAACTCTTTTACAGTCCCTACGCCCAGTACATTTCTCCCGGCTTGTCAAAGATGATGATCTGCTTTAACGCATCCACTGTCTTGGTCAGCCCCTCGTTCTGGCTCATCAGCCCGTCCTCGTGTTCAATGCTGATCACATGGTCATAGCCCGTGAGACGCAGCTGTGAGATGATATTTTTCCAATATCCCAGATCATTTCCATAGCCGATGGAACGGAAGGTCCAGGAGCGCTTCTGCAGATCATGATAATTCCCGGTGTCCAAAACACCGTTAATCCGGCAGTTGTAGGGATTGATCTGAGTGTCCTTTGCATGGAAATGGAAGATTGCGTTCTCTTCTCCCAGCACCCGGATAACCTCCGCCGGATCCATCTGCTGCCAGATCAGGTGGCTGGGATCCAGGTTCGCCCCGATCTCCGGTCCCACCTCACGGCGGAGACGGAGCAGCGAGCTTGTGTTGTATACACAGAAGCCCGGATGCAATTCCAGCGCGATCTTGTCCACGCCGTGCTCCTTCGCGAATGCCGCCTTTTGCTTCCAGTATGGGATCAGAACCTTCTCCCACTGCCACGCAAGGATCTCACCGAAATCATCCGGCCAGGAACAGGTGACCCAGTTGGGCATCTTCGATCCGTCGTCCGCCCCGGGGCAACCGGAAAAGGTATTCAGGATTGATACGCCCAGCTTTTCACAGAGCAGGATCGCGTCGGTCAGGTCATCGTCGAACTGCTTTGCTTTCTCCGGATCCGGATGAACCGGGTTGCCGTGGCAGCTCAGACCGCTGATCTCCAGATGATGCCGGGCCAGCACGTCCAGAAATTCTTTCCGTTTTTCGTCATCGCCAAGCAGCACCTTCGGGTTGCAGTGCTCCTTGCCCGGGAAACCTCCGCATCCGATCTCCATCATCTGTACGCCCAGGCCCTCCAGGTAAGCGCAGGCCTCCTCAAAGGTTTTATTTTTTAATACTGGATTAAATACGCCTAATTTCATTGCTTCACATTCCTTTCTCTACTGATTTTGAAGTCGGGGAAATCGTATCTGCTGATACTTTTACTGCAGATCCCGATCTTCAGTCCTTCTGTTAGTATAGCAACTTTGGGTTGATGTTTCAATGGTATTTATTGATGCTGTGTACACCCGGTCAGGGCGCGTTACTGTTCACAGGGTGTCGCGCACTTGCTGCACGATTTGGCGAATTTTGGCGAAATATGGAAAGATTTGTTGAAAGATTTCGATTTTATTTTTCATATGCCCATGATAGAATAGTCTTATGGGAACAGGTTGATAAAAGACGGAACGGCCGTCAATATACATCCAAACAGAAGCAGTTATATTTACCCCTTGATCACTCTTTAGGTAAGTGCTTGCTCAGAAAATTGGGTTCTTATTATTTTCCGCCACTACAAGTACAATCGCATTATGATACTTCTAAAGAGAGGGATAGCTGCCTGTTGAAGCACTGCTGTCCCTCTTTTACTCATATACATAGGAAGCAGTCCATGCTTTCTGCCTGTTTGCCTCGGAATTGGATACTGTCACTTTAATTCAGTCTCTTTTTACTTTGCCTACAGCAGAAAGGAAGCGAACAAATGCTTAAAAAAGACCAAATCGCACAGGAGCTCATTTCCATCATTACAGAAGATAGCACCATTGAAGAAATAAAAGAAACCCTGAAATTATGCATGGACAGCCTGAAAAGCACCACGCTGCACAATCTTCTTTCCGAAGACAGGGAATACCAGCTCTGCCAGCTGAATTACCTTCAGGCATACAGGCGCTACCAAAAGACCGACTTTACAGAATCCCAGCGGGACCTTGTAGATACCGTCCTGGCCCGAAAAGATGAGCGGGACCTGGAACATACTACCCTTGCGTATATGGCCGGACTTCTCGACAGCTACCGCATCTTAAAAAATTTCGGTCTGACAGCAGAGTGATCCTTACTCCGTTCCATTGCCGCAGCCTTTGTACATTTTTATTTCAACAGTCCATACACAATACAGGCAGGATCCAAGTCCTGCCTGTAACTCTTTCAAGGCGCCGTGAACAGCCGTCAGTCATTTCTTCCATTCCTCCACCTGCCCCCGCAGCCAGTCCGCCCAGGCGTCCATCCCTTCTCCTGTCTTCGCGCAGATGGGGATCACCTTTGCTTCCGGATTTCGCATGTGTACATATTCCACACATTTCTCCATATCGAAATCAAAATAGGGCAGCACATCAATCTTGTTCACCAGCACCACATCGCACACCTGGAACATGAGCGGATATTTGAGGGGCTTATCATGGCCCTCCGGGACGGAAAGGATCATGGCATTTTTTACGGCTCCGGTGTCAAATTCCGCCGGGCATACCAGGTTCCCCACATTTTCCAGGACGAGAAGATCCAGCCCGTCCACGCCGAATTCCTCAATCCCCTGTCCGGTCATCCCGGCATCCAGATGGCACATGCCCCCGGTATGGAGCTGGATGACTCTGGCGCCGTAATTCTCGATGGTCGCCGCATCCACATCGGAATCGATATCCGCCTCCATGACTCCGATCTGCATTTCACTTTTGAGCATCTCAATGGTCCGGCTCAAGGTGGTCGTCTTCCCGGCCCCCGGGCTGGACATCAGGTTGAGCAGGAATACCCCCTTTTCCTTCAGTTTTTCCCGAAGCAGATCCGCCTGCCTGTCATTATCCGCAAAGATGCTTTGCTTGATCTCGATTACCCTGTATTTTTCCATTTTTTCTACTACTCCTATATGATAAATGATTTCGCTGTGTGGGATGTCCGCACAGATCAGGCCACGGCGCAAGTGTTCAAGATGTGACCTGTACCATTATTCTTCGTCCCACACCTCAATGCTCCGGACCGTCATGTCGATCCCGGATACGGGCTTTAATTTTCCCCCGCCGCATTCCGGGCATTTGAAACCGCTCTGCGCGGGCCTGAGATGAGCTCCGCAGTCCAGACAGTCGGCATAGCCCGGCACCGTGCTGATCTCCAGCAGGGCATCGGCATAATGGGTTCGGTCGGTGACCGCCTTCCAGCTTTCTTCCATAAAATGCGGAACCACACCGGAAAGCTCACCGATCTCCAGTACAACCCGGCGGACCCTGCAGGCAGCTGAGCCATCATTTTCCAATATCTGATCCATCATTTTCAGCATGGCATCGCAAAGTCCCAGTTCGTGCATGCGGGCCCTCCTTTCCTGAAATCACATGATGTTCTGTTCACGGCCAATGAAATCTACCGTGAGTATTACGCCTGCCGCAGCCGCGAAGCGGCATCATTCCTCACGCGGCTATGTACATCATGTGATACTATGCGGCGGATTATTTCCGCAGCTTCTTCCCGTTCTTCACCGCGATCTTGCCCACCTTCTTCACCACGTGTCCGGCCACCTTGATAGGCATGGTCTCGAAGGTTCCGGCCTGGACAGGCTTCATGTCTGTCCGCAGCTCCAGCCGAATCGCGTCAAATTCGCACTTGGTCGTACATAATCCGCAGCCTACGCACAGGTATTCATCCACCTTGGTCGCCCCGCAGCCCAGGCACCTTGCGGTTTCTTTTTTCACCTGCTCTTCCGTAAATGTGGTCCTGGTATCTCCGAAGGACTTAGCCTTTGCCGCATTGTAGCCCGGAATCTGGCGCCTGTCCGCATCGAAACAGTCCATGGGAACCAATGCCTGCCTCTTGTCCAGCGCATGATAGTTCCTGCGGTCCCGCCCCATGGTCAGAGTCTGTCCCGGCTGTACATACCGGTGAAGGGAGATCGCCGCCTCTTTCCCGGCCGCAATGGCGTCAATGGCAAATTTCGGTCCGGAGTACACATCGCCGCCGGCAAAGATATCCGGCTCTCCGGTCTGATACGTCAGCGGATCCGCCTTCACAGTGCCGTTTTTGTTCAGCTCCACCCTGGTTCCGTCCAGAAGCGCTCCCCACTCGATGGACTGCCCAATGGACAGCAGCACATGTTCACATTCCACCGTGATCGTGTCTTCTTCATCATACCGGGGAGCAAATCTGTGGTTTTCGTCGAATACTGAGGTACATTTCTTGAATACGATACCTGCCGCTTTTCCGTCTTTTACAAGGATCTCCTTTGGGCCCCATGAATGGCGCACGGTGATGCCTTCCTTTTCAGCCTCTTCCACTTCATCGGAAGCCGCCGGCATTTCTTCGGGGGATTCCAGACAGTACATCTCCACATTTCCGGAACCGACACGGAGGGCTGTCCTTGCTACGTCCACCGCCACATTTCCGCCGCCCACGACCACCGTCTTTCCGTACAGCTTCGTCTCGCTTCCCAGGTTCACTTCCTTGATAAACTGGATACCGGATACCACGCCCCGGGCATCCTCTCCGGGCACATAGACCTTCCGTCCGCCCTGAGCGCCGATGGCAAGGTAAAAGCCCTGGAATCCCTCTTCCCGGAGGCCGCTGATGGTGACGTCCTTCCCGACCTCCACGCCGCACCGAAATTCCACGCCCATTTCCTTCAGGATCTCGATCTCCGCTTCCACCACGTCCTTTTCCAGGCGGAAAGAAGGAATGCCGTTCATCAGCATACCGCCGGGACGCTTAGCCTTGTCAAATACCACCGGAGAATAGCCTTTTTCCGCCAGATAAAAGGCGCAGCTTAATCCTGCCGGGCCTGCCCCGATGACCGCGATCTTCTGGGAATAGGGCTTTCCGATCTGGTTCACCATAGGCGGGATATAGCGTGTCTCCGCCTTCAGGTCATGATCCGCGATGAACCGCTTCACCTCATCAATGGCTACCGCCTCGTCCACATTTCCTCTCGTGCACTCGTCCTCACAGCGGTGATTGCAGATCCGTCCGCAGACTGCCGGGAACGGATTTTCCTTCTTGATGAGCGCCAACGCGTCCCGATATCTTCCCTCTGCCGCCAGCCGCAGATATCCCTGCACCGCGATATGCGCCGGACAGGCGGTCTTGCAGGGCGCGGTTCCGGTCTGGACCACGTCCTCCCGGTTCTCACGGTAATCCGGGTTCCAGTCCTTTTTCGTCCATACACTGTCCCGCATCTTCCGGTACTCCGGCGGAACAATGGGCTTGGTGGTACACAGCTTCTGGCCCAGCTTCAGCGCGTTGCCCGGACAATTTTCCACGCACTGGCCGCAGGCTACGCACTTCGCCTCGTCGATCTTTGCCACGTAGTTGGAGCGGATCATGTCCCTTGCGCCGTACATCAGACCGATCCGCAGCCCAAAGCAGGAACAGGCGCAGCAGTTGCAGATGGCCGCGCTCTCCCCGGCCTCCTCGATATTCGGCATGTCATGCATCAGCCCGTTGTCCTCCGCCCGTTTCAGGATCTCATACACCTCATCCCGGGAGATTTCCCGCGCCCGTCCGGTCCGGATATAGTGCTCCGCGCCCTTTCCCATCTGGATGCACATGTCCTCCTCCAGATGCCCGCAGCCGTCGTTCAGGGTGCGCCTGGATGCCCGGCAGGAGCACGGGGATACGGAAAATTTTTCGTATTTGTTGATGTAATAGCTCAGCTTGTCATAATCGTGTGCCTTGGGAATATCCTGGATCGCGCTTTCCACAGGGACGACCCGCATCAGCCCATAGCCGTTTGGCATCATGGGAGACATGTCGGCCATTCGGATCCGGGTATATTCCTCGAATGCCCTCCCCACCTCCGGGTGGGTCTTTAAAAGCTCCTGGTTGTTGACCAGCATTTCCATAATGCCGGGCGCGAAGATCTGCATAAAATACTGATCCTGCTTTGTCTCCGGGTTGGTCGTCAAACGGAACACCCCGATCCATGCCAGGTGGTCCGCCAGCTCTTTGACCCTCTTTTCCGGCATGCCCGTCTTTTTCACCAGGTAATCCAGGGAACGCTCCTTGCGCAGACCGGCGGCGATCGCCACGTCCGCTTCCTCATCCGTCAGGATGGAGGCCAGCGCGTAATACTCCGGCGCGTTCTCGTCGATCTTATTGACCACGCCGGTCAGGCCGCCGACTACCTTACATAATTTCACGATCTTCGGTCTTAACTTTTGTTTCTCCATATGCCCTTCCTCTCTGCTCCGACCAGGACGGCCGGATGCTGTAACGCTATTGTTTACGATTGAATCTCTTGTGTTGATTATAGCACAGAGTCAGGGGAAGGTAAACTGGAAAAAATGTGTTTCTCTTTTTTGGTCTGACCAGAGCGAAAGATATTCCTAAAAATACAGACTATGGTATCATGGGATAAGGAGTTGTAAGTAGGCAATTCATTTGCCGCGCAAATTGGTTACATATATGAAAAAGGAAGAGCATATGGAGCATACTAAAATAACATGCATGGCTAAGCGGAGGGCAGAGGGTTTACTTTGGACGGATACAAGGGAGAATATGAAACGGCAGGTCTATACCAGAGGGCTTTGCCAGAATTTTAACTGGACACGGCCCGATGAAGCAGAAAAAAGAGCCGCTATTTTGCAGGATCTGTTTGCATCCTGTGGCAGCAATGTGTGGATCAAGCCTCCGCTCACACTTGCCATGGGCAATACGGTTTCCATTGGGAAGGACACTTATATTAATTCGAATCTTACGTTGGTTGACGATCATGAGATGCTGATCGGCAATGGGGTACTGATCGCACCGAATGTAACGATCAGCGCGACCAATCACCCCTTGCATTATCTGGCACGCGCGCATGGAGAAATGTATTGCAAAAAGGTGGTCATGGAAGATTTTGTCTGGATCGGAAGCAATGTTGTGATCAGCGCCGGAAGCTGCCGGCGGGTGGTCCAAATACTAATTGTCCGCCAGAAGAATCTGTGTTAAAATAGGGCTACTACACTCGAACGAATAGGAATACATGATTCATATGGAGAATATGTGATGAGCAGAATATTTAATATCAGTGCGGATTGTAAGCCAAATCTTCATTATATGGTAGATATCAACGGACTTCTTCTAAAAATTAAGGAATATATTGACCGGGGCGATTATTTTACGATGAACCGGGCAAGACAATATGGAAAGACGACAACCTTGAAAGCGTTAGCGAAATTTCTGTCAAAAGAATATGTGGTGATGAGTCTGGATTTCCAAAGGTTAAGTTCCTCTGATTTTCGAGATGAAGCATCATTTGTTATGGCATTTGCACGTGAAATCGTTGCAGTGGCTGACCGGAAGTCGGAGGTTCCGCAGGAAATAAAGGCCGAGCTGAAAGCATTTGCAGATGGAACTATAAAAAATGCCGTTCTGGCTCTTTTATTTGGCTGTCTGAATCAATGGTGCCGGGTATCGGAAAAGAAAGTCGTCCTTATGATCGATGAGGTTGATCATGCGAGTAATAATCAGGTTTTCCTGGATTTTCTGGCATTATTGAGAGTGAATTATATTGATCGTGACGAGATACCGACTTTCCATTCCGTAATTCTTGCCAGTGTCTATGATGTCAAAAGCTTAAAGGCAAAAATCAGAACAGGAGATGAGCATAAGACGAATAGCCCGTGGAATATTGCGGCAGATTTTGATTTGGACATGAGTTTACAGAAAGAGGGTATTGCCGGAATGTTGGAGGATTACGAGGCGGACCATCATACGGGGATGGCGGTTCACAAGATATCGGAACTGCTTTATGATTATACATCCGGCTATCCTTTCCTGGTATCAAGACTCTGTAAGCTGATCGATGAAAAGATTGCCGGGAGCCAGGCATTTCCAGATAAAAAGGCTGCCTGGACGAAAGAAGGCTTCCTTGCCGCAGTCCGGATTCTGCTGATGGAAGAAAACACATTGTTTGAATCTCTTGACAATAAGCTGATCGAGTATCCTGAACTAAAACAGATGTTGGAGGATCTGCTGCTAAAAGGAAAAATGATTGAATATGTACCCGGAGATATCGGAATCCGGATGGCAGTAACCTTTGGCTTTATTACTTTGGATCATGGAACCGCGGCTGTCTCCAACCGTATTTTTGAGACGCGGCTTTACAATGGGTTTCTCGCGGAAAGCGCCCGCCATATGGAGCTCTCACAGATTGCGGCGGATGAGAAGAATCAGTTTATTGAAAATGGACAACTGGATATGGATTTGGTAATCCAGAAATTTGTCAGTCATTACACGGAACTTTTTGCGGAGCATAACGAAAAGTTTCTGGAGGACAACGGCCGGTGCCTTTTCCTGCTTTACGTGAAGCCGATCATCAACGGGACTGGGAATTATTATATCGAGTCGCGGACAAGGACAAAGCGGCGCACGGATCTGATCATTGATTTTCGCGGCAGGCAGGAAATTGTTGAACTCAAAATTTGGCACGGAAATGAATATAATGAACGCGGCGAAGAGCAGCTGGCCGATTATCTGGAATCCTATCATCTAAAACGTGGATATATGGTGAGTTTTAATTTCAATAAGAAAAAGCAAGTTGGCATCCGGAAGGTCATTCTGGGCGATAAAGTATTGATTGAAGCTGTTGTCTGAGGAACTGCCATAATGAATTTTATCAAACGCCGGAAACCCGTCAAGGCTGGATCTTCTGCCTTGGCTGGTTTCCGGCGTTTTGTCTTGAATAGCCAAGCCGTTTAAAGGAAGTATTCAGACAATTTACTTACACCCTTGATCTGACATACCCTATTTTCATCAACTCCTTGTCCCCGCACTATACCAACAGGAGACGCCGCCGATACCGCCCCTGCCCTTCGATGATTCCGGGGATTGACACGATCTCGCTCTCCGGAAGATCCTCGTCCGGATCCATGTGCTCCTGGAGCTGGGGCGGAAGGTATGACGCCATATTGCAGAACCGGACTTCCACATCATGATATGCTGGCGGCGCAGCTGATCCGAAACGAAACCCGGCTCGTCCTTATGGGGTCCTTCATATTCGGAAAGCATGTAACCGTCCCAGTGGTTGTCTTTCAGAGTCCGGATGATCTCCCTGTATGGAATGGTCGTCTCTTCAAAATTCTCATCACCGAAGTCCACATTGAATCCAAAATATTTTGTATTGGTCTGCAGGATAAAATCCATGTACTCATCCACATAGTCGCTTTTCAGCCTGGTCGGGATATGCAGCTCCGGGCACATGCGCACATTGTATTCCTCCGCCATGGGCAGTGCCCTGCGGATGATCTCCCGCCCGTTTTTCATATAATCATGGGCATAGGGGCGGCTGTCGATCCAGTGTCCGTATTCCACCGGAATGATCTCGTATTTGTCCAGCAGATAAAACCAGCGGTCGAGCCAGGCCTCCGACGGGTTCGGATAACCGTCGATATGCGCATTTCCCAATATTTCCAGACCATGCGCCCCCATGTCGCACATGTCCGCAAAGCAGTCCTCCAGATCCATGGACCACCCGTACTCCCCTGAATAACTGTAGATTGAAACACCCCGTTTTGGGCCTTCATGCATTTCCTGATACATCTTTGATTCTCCTCCTTTTTTTCTAACACATTCTTTTTTGGTTTGAAACAAAATATTGCTTTTTTCTATACCCGGCACGCGCTTTTGTCGGACGCTCCGGTGTTCTATGTCTGCCTGCATCTCAATTTTATCCGGCTGCAGCATTACCTGGATATGAACCGGGTGATCTTCCTTTATGATATGACACCCTCGGAATTTCGGGCAAGGGAAAAGGAAAAGAAGCAGGCAGGCCAGGCCGGGGCACTGGGCGCCAAGATTGCGAAAAAGGCCGAGGACTATCTGAAAAACCGGAGCGCCTCCGCCCCTGAACAGGCGCTCTCACGGCAGTATCTCATCGCCGATGCCCATAACCAGAAGATCTATTCCAAATACTGGAAGCGGATGATCAATATCAACCGGATGAGCGACCTGTTCCAGTCTGATATCCAGTCCCATATCCTGCTTTTAAAACATGAACTGGACTTCGAATACATCCGCCTCAGGGACATTTATTCCGAAGAGCTGGAGCTGAATATCGGCGGGAACGGGGACTATTATTTTGAAAAAATGGACCGGGTCATGGATTTTCTGATCCATCACGGCATCCATCCTTATATCGAGATCGGGTTTAAACCGGAAATGCTGGTCGAACGTCTGGATCAATATCTGGTTGCCGAGCACAAAGAAATCCTGTTCAAAACCTATGCGGAGGCCAAATATTTTTTTCACTCCATGATCTCCCATTACGCAAACCGATACGGCATCGCCGAGATCGAGCTGTGGTATTTCGAGCTGTGGAAGGATCCCCGGCTTCTGAAAAAACATGATTACCAGGATTATTTTACGGCATTTGAAGCCTGTTATGACGCTATAAAGGAAATCTCACCCAATATCCGGATCGGCGGAGGGAGCATCCATATGACCTTTGACGAACCCATTTTTGCGGAATTCCTCTCCCATTGGAAGCAGCGGATCGTGAATCCCGACTTCCTGAGCATTTATTCCTATCCTTATTACACGGGCAGCGCGGGACGGGCCATTGACCGGAGGCGGTCTCAGGATACCGGCTATCTGAAAAAGACCGTGGAGACAATTACGGACAAGCTGGCCCGAATCGGATTTCACGTCAAGGAGATCCATGTATCGGAATGGAACGGCTCTGTTTCCAATCGGAATCCGATGAACGACAGTATCTGGCAGGGCGCTTATGTGATGAAAAATATCATCGACAATCTCGGCGGTATCTCCCTTCTGGGATACTGGCTGGGGTCCGATCTGTTTTCCCGTCACAACTATACCAATGATATCCTCAACGGAAAATCCCGCCAGCCCCCTGCAGCCCTTCGGCAAAGGCTTTGGCCTCTCGCAGGTGGTCGTCATCTGGTAATACCTCCCGGTCCGGGCGCTCTCGCCGATCCCCTGGATGATCTCCTGGCAGTGCAGTCCCAGGCGCAGCGACCAGGCCATCTCCGCGGTGCCGACACCTCGGAAATCATGGGCAAATCCGTGGGCGCTCAGTACCGGAACCGGTTCAAAGGAACCGGGGCGGTACATCTTCATGTCACCGCTGAATTCGGCAGGGCTGGGCATAGGAAATTTACATGTCACACCCCGACCAATCACCACGCTGATTGGTCGGGAGGATGCACATAAGAGCTGGTATTCAGGCCGTCCATTGCCGTAGGCAATTTAAAATGACGGCCTGAGTTACAGGGCACGCCTGGTCAAGGTGTGACCTGTAACATAGGAAATAAATTTACTGTCAATTCTTCGTGCAAAGCATTGCTTTTTTCGTGCAGATAGCATATACTGTAATCATCAGCAGGAAAGGAGATGGTTATATGGCTGGCTCTACTACAAACATCAGTATCCGCATGGATTCAGACCTGAAAGCGCAGGCTGAGAGGCTGTTCGGGGAACTCGGCATGAACCTGACAACGGCATTCAACATTTTTGTCCGCCAATCTCTTCGTGAGGGACGGATTCCTTTTGACATTTCCCTCAACCAGCCCAACAGCGAAACGGTTGCCGCCATGCTGGAGGCAGAAAGGATTGCAAAAGATCCGTCCGTAAAAGGGTATACCGATCTGGATGAACTGTTCACAGACCTGAAAGCATGAGAAACACAAAATATACAGTCAAGCCTACTACACAATTCAAAAAAGATTACAAGCTGGCAATGAGGCGCGGCCTGGATATCGGGCTGTTGGAGAGCGTAATCGCCAACCTTGCCATGGGAATGCCCCTCCCGGAGAAAAACAAAGACCACGCCTTGTCCGGGAACTGGGCCGGACACCGTGAATGTCATGTGCTGCCTGATTGGCTGCTTATCTACCGCATTGACGATGATGTCCTGGTACTGACCTTATCACGCGCGGGATCACACAGCAATCTGTTTGGAAAATGATTTTATCTGCCACGGGGCTGTTGCATCAGAGATCAAAAAATCTCGGACATAACAGCCCCTTAACCCCCATCACCCTGCTTGCCACGGAATCCTCCACCTATCGGGAGAACCCGGATGCACCGCCGAGCTCCCGCCTGTCCGACATTGCGCTTTTGGTAAATGGTACAGACTATTATCACCTGGAATGCCAGATGCGGAACGATCTGGAAATGGTCATACGCATGATCGCGTATGATCTTCATTTCGCCATACAGCATACCCTCGCGGAGGATACGGAAACCGGTATCCTTATCATGCGCTTTCCTCATTCCGCCGTTATCTATCCGGATAAGACCGAACGCTTTCCCAAACACCTCACGTGCCGTATCATTTTTCAGGATGAAACCGAACATCTCTATCAGATTCCTGCCGTTTGGATCCAGTCCTATTCCCTGGATGAGATTCATGTGAAATGGCCATCCGGCCGTTTCATAAGATATAATTCCTAACCCGGATAAACCGGAAAAGTTTTTTTGCATTTCCTCCAAATTTCAAGTACAATAAAGAAAAATATTGGAGGATGTGTTCATGTTACTTACGGATAA